>CAMUQM010000307.1 GCA_947095945.1 uncultured Prevotella sp. | reverse complement strand
CACTATGTGATAGACTCTTTCATTGATGGAACGATTATGACCATCAGTGATGCTCCATGGCCTGGATTGACACCAGACCTTATTTCTGTGCTTCTCGTAGTTGCTACACAGGCACAGGGTAGTGTACTTTTCCACCAGAAGATGTTTGAGAGTCGCTTGTTCTTCGTGGATAAACTCATTGACATGGGTGCACAGATAATCCTCTGTGATCCTCACCGTGCCGTAGTTGTTGGTCACGATAATGCTAAGAAACTTCGTGCGGGTCGTATGTCAAGTCCTGATATTCGTGCGGGTATTGCACTGCTTATCGCAGCATTGACAGCACAGGGAACAAGTCGTATTGATAATATAGTACAAATTGACCGAGGATATGAGAACATCGAAGGACGTCTCAATGCCCTTGGTGCAAAGATTCAGCGAGCAGAGGTTTGTTAATCCCATCGTATCTAAAACGCACTTTGAGAGGGTGTGTTGTGTATTTTAGATAAATAGGGATGACCTATTCTCGCAAAAGGGTTGACGTTTTCTTGCAAAAAGGTAGACGGTTTTGGGCAAAAGGGTCGACCGTTTTACTGAAAAAACAATTTTGTATTGAAATAAGCTACAGTTTTATCAGTACTACTGATATAAGATGAAAAGATGATAAAGAAGGAAGAAGTCTATAAGATTGGGCGCATCGGGAAGCCGCATGGCGTACACGGAGAGTTGCAGTTGCAGTTCTCCGATGACGTTTTTGATGTGGTAGATGCCGATTACCTGATATTGGACATTGACGGAATCCTTGTTCCTTTCTTTATAGAGGAATATCGGTTCCGTTCTGATGAGATAGCCCTGATGAAGTTTTGTGACATCAATAGCGATGCACAAGCACGCGAACTGACAGGATGTATTGTCTATTTCCCACGTAAGTTGGCAGAAGAAGGGACAGACGATGTGTCATGGGCGCAGATTGTAGGCTATTCCTTAATCGACGAAGCAACGAATAACATGATTGGCAAGATTGTTGCTGTAGATGAAACAACAGTCAATACGCTCTTTGAGGTGAGCACACCTGAAGGCGAGGAAATTCTCATTCCTGCCAGTGACGAGCTTATCGTTGCAACTGATACGGAAGCTCAGACGGTCACGATGCGGATTCCAGCAGGATTGCTTGACCTCTGATTCATCCCATAAAGTAAAAGAATTAAATGAAACAACAAATCTGTATATTAGGCTCAACAGGCAGTATCGGTACGCAAGCCCTTGATGTTATCAGTCAGCATCCTGACCTTTATGAGGCTTATGCACTCACTGCTAATCATCGTTGGAAGGAACTTGCTGAGCAGACTCGTCGTTTTAATCCTGCTGCGGTTGTCATTACTGATGAGGCTTATTATGAACCTTTGAAGCAAGAGTTGGCTGATATGCCTGATGTAAAGGTGTATGCAGGTAGCAAAGCTTTGGAGGACATCGTTGAGTCACCATCAATAGACATGGTACTCACAGCGATGGTTGGCTATTCGGGTCTTGCTCCGACAATCCATGCTATCAAAGCAAAGAAGAAGATATGTTTGGCAAATAAGGAGACACTTGTCGTTGCTGGCGAGTTGATTCTTCAGTTGGCTCAGCAGTATCACGTGCCTATCCTACCTGTAGACAGCGAGCATAGTGCTATCTTCCAGAGTTTGGTTGGTGAGGATGCGAACGAGATTGAGAAGATTCTTCTCACTTGTTCTGGTGGTCCTTTCCGTACTTTTAGCCATGAACAGTTGAAGAGTGTTACAGCAGCTGATGCTCTCAAGCATCCTACATGGGACATGGGTGCAAAGATTACTATCGACTCTGCATCTTTGATGAACAAGGGTTTCGAGGTGATAGAGGCTAAATGGCTCTTCGGAGTTCCTGCTGATAAGATACAAGTGTTGGTTCATCCACAGTCTATCGTTCACAGTGCTGTACAATTCTGTGATGGTGGTGTGAAGGCACAGTTGGGTGTTCCTGATATGCGATTGCCTATTCAGTATGCCTTTTCATTCCCACAACGTTTGCCATTAGGGGGCGAAAGGTTAGATCTTTTCCGTCAGCCGTTAGAATTCTTTGAACCTGATGTGGAGAAATTTAAGTGTCTGGCAATGGCATACGAGTCTATCAACAAGGGTGGTAATATGCCTTGTATCGTCAATGCAGCCAATGAGATTGTCAACGAAGGCTTCCGCAAAGGTGCATGTAGTTTCTTGGCAATGGGCGACATCATTGAGAAGGCAATGCAAACTGTTGCTTTTGATAGCAATCCAGATTATGATGTATATGTGCAGACGGATGCTGAGGCACGCCGTGTAGCACTCGATATTATGAATAATAAATAATCAATTAATAAATAATGGAAACATTTTTGATTAGATTGCTTCAGTTTGTTCTGGCAATCTCTCTGCTTGTCCTGCTGCATGAGGGAGGACACATGTTCTTTGCGAAGCTTTTCGGTGTTCGCGTTGAGAAGTTCTTCGTATTCTTCGATGTGGGCATCGGTAAGTGGAAAG
>CAMUQM010000306.1 GCA_947095945.1 uncultured Prevotella sp. | reverse complement strand
GCATTGTTTTGCTCAGGGTCAAGAACCTCTAATAATGCTGATGAAGGGTCACCATTAATTGTGTTCTGGGTAACCTTATCAATCTCGTCAAGAATGAATACAGGGTTTGATGAACCTGCCTTCTGAATATTTTTGATGATACGTCCGGGCATAGCACCAATGTATGTCTTACGATGTCCTCTGATTTCAGATTCGTCGTGAAGACCACCTAATGACACACGTACATACTTACGCTTCATTGCTTCGGCAATACTCTTGCCCAAACTGGTCTTACCAACACCCGGAGGGCCATAGAGACAGAGGATTGGTGATTTCAAATTGCCACGCAACTGAAGTACTGCAATGTATTCAAGGATACGTTCTTTCACCTTGTCCATGCCGTAGTGATCCTTGTCAAGTATACGCTTAGCACGCTTTAAGTCAAGGTCATCCTTGGTATATTCGTTCCATGGTAAGCTAACCATAGTTTGCAGATAATTCACCTGCACACTATAATCCGGACTTTGTGGATTCAAGGTTTCAAGTTTGTCTAATTCCTTTTGGAATATCTTAGCGATATCCTCAGACCACTTCTTGTTCTTTGCCTTTTCGAGTAGTTCTTTCTTGTCAGGTGCAGAATCGCCATCGCCCAACTCCTCCTTGATATTCTTAATCTGCTGATGCAGGAAGTATTCGCGCTGCTGTTCGTCAAGGTCTTCACGTGTCTTTGAACGTATATCCTGACGAAGATGCTGGAACTGAATTTCACGATTCAGTACCTTCATCAATGTAAACAGACGGTCCTTGATAGAACTCTCTTCTAACATTTGAATCTTGTCTGTTACAGAGAATGGCATAGTTGAGCACACATAATTCACAGCCACAATAGGATTATTGATGTTGTCGAGTGCAAATTGTGCATCATCTGGGATGTCATCGCTACCATGGATATATTCCTTTGCGACCAATTTCATGTCCTCAACAGCTGTGGAGAATTCCTTGTCTCTTTTTGGTTCTGCTTCTTCTGGCAAAGCAACGGTATATCCCTTCATGTAGGGTTCTACGGCTGTGATTTCCTTTATCTTACACTTGCCAAGTCCCTGCAAGATGACTGTGCGATTGTTTCCCTCGTAGTTTCCGGGCATATCAAATGCACGAACAAAACGTGCATAGATACCAGTCATGTAGAGATCGTCTACCTGAGGATCATTAATATTGCTATCCTTTTGACTTACAATCGCTATAATCGTGTTAGGATTCTCTTCTAAGTGTTCAACAAGTGCCAAGGTCGGTTTTCTGCCAACGAGGATAGGAGAGAGAATTCCGGGGAACATAACGAGGTTACGGGTTACGAAAATGGGGATTTCGCCGTCAACTTGTACGTCCAAGTTTGGCATATCACCCTCGTAATCTGTAATCATTTGTATAGAGCTATTTCGTTTCATAAAGTTCTTTTATAACTACTTTTAGCGTGCAAAGTTACAAAATAAAACCGAAAGACTGAAAGAATAATTGTGCTTTAATAGGCTATCTTGTAAAAAGACGAGGATATGAGCGTATGAAGCTGGTGATAAATTGCATGGTAATTGTAAAAAAGAACTGTTTTCATGTGCTATCTCTTAACTATGGCTGCTTGATAAGAATTAATAGCTAACATGCCAATATATAATCTCTGTGAAATAAACGACGTCTGTTGGTCTTTGCTTCAACAAGCTTTTAACTAACAAGCTAAAGCATATTTACTTAGGGTAGTATGGTGTTCACTAAATAATCTTTTATGTTTGCTCAAATAGCACATAGCAATGGTGCTGAGGCTCCGCACCATACGTGCTGAGTATTCGCACCATACGTGTTAAGCCTTCACACTACAATAAAAGGTGATGTTTAAATCTACTATTCTTATTTAATGTAGAACGCATCTGTCAGATTCTGATACCACTTTGTACGTGCTCCATCTGCATCGTTTAGTATTTGTTCTTCGCAACAATATGGTGTAGTAAAATCCTTTCCAATTTCAATCAGACAACGTTTAGCAGGCTTTGAATGTTTAGTTTTTATATATATTACCTTCTGTGTTGATAATCCGTTGAATATAGCTTCTGCTTCAAGCAAATTTTTGTTGTCATAAGGAATGATAATTGATAGTGTTCCGTTTGCTTTAAGAAGTCTTTGTGAATGATAGATAAGCTCTTGGTGAGAGAGAGAATCTGTGTGTCTTGCAGTCGTTCTTTGTTGTAAAGGATTTCTAAGGGAGTTGATAAAGTAAGGTGGATTGCAAACGATAGCATCGTATACCCCTTCCTCTTGCATCTCGTTATATGGTTTATAATCCTGCAATGAACTGTTGATAATATTTATTCTATCGCTAAATGGAGACTGTGAAACATTAAAGAGGGCATCTTTACAAGCATCTTTATCTATCTCAATAGCATCAATCTTTGCTGATGGGAAACGTTGTGCCATCATAAGGGCAATGAGTCCCGTCCCTGTTCCAATATCAAGAATTCTCAAACCTCCATTTGCCCAAGCTCCAAGCAA
>CAMUQM010000305.1 GCA_947095945.1 uncultured Prevotella sp. | reverse complement strand
AGCTGACGACGCATACTCTCATTCGCTACAAGGTAATCAAAACGGCGAACGCTGATGTTATGTGTTGTGGAAGAAGTGTGCTGTCGATAATAATAAACACCCTCACAAAAGGCTACTTTGCGAGACTTTAGATAATGAATACGTGTTACATTCTCATCGCTATAGGTCAGAAGTGTGTCGTCATAAGGATAGGTATGGTGGATATCTCCTCTAATTGCATACACACCATGTATCTTCCATGTGAGACTCTCCTTAAAAGCCTCTGTGCCTGACAACGTACCGAAATGAGGCATAGGAAAGACCTTTTCCTCTCCATTCGCATAATGATGAACAACCTGAAAGAGTACGGAATCAACCTCATCGGTGAAGGCTTCACATACTTTCTCAAGTGCCGTTGAAGCCAACCAATCGTCACTGTCCACAAAACATATATAATCTCCTGAGGCATTGGACAGTGCCATGTTTCGAGCATAACCTATTCCGTGATTCTCTTTCAGCGCAAAAACCTTCACACGCTCGTCCTTTTCAGCATACTGATGCAGAAGTGCCAAAGAGTTATCCGTAGATGCATCATCGACACAAAGAACCTCAATGTCCTTCAAGGTCTGCGACAACAGTGAGTCAAGGCACTGCGGTAGGTAAGCTGCTGTGTTATAAACAGCTACAAGTATACTAATCTTTGGCATGGCGAACAAACTTATTCTTCACTTTATTTACTAAGGCATTCCATAGTCCCGACTTCGCTTTCATCACACGGAGAGAAACAATCGTACTTACAAGGCATAACAAACTGGCTACGCCCCACCGTATCCACTCGTCATCAGAACGCACACAAAGAAGCACAAGTAGTCCGATTGAGAAATGGAGTGCGGCATAGCGCATCACTGATGAGGACAGACGATAACCATAACGAGCGTAAGCATAGATGTAAACACAAACGAAATTGAGAAAACCTGCTACTGCCATACCCAGTCCTGCACCAAAGAGTCCCCACTTCCAAAAGCCAAGAAGCACGAGTGCAACAAGGAAGATGTCATACAAAGCCTCTAAGAGTAGATAGGATTTTGAGTCGCCCTTTGCCAAAGGAATATACTCTACAGGGAGCCGAATAGCACGTACATACATCGCCAATACCAACACTTGCGCCATGCTGAGGGCTGGAAGGAATTTATCGGAATAAAGGAAAAGAATCAGCTGGGGTAGGAATAAGAGGAAGAAAGTAAGCAAAGGAGAGATGAGAAGGAGTGTCACTTCTATCTGTCGGTTGACAATCTGATTAAAAGTAAACTTCAAGTTGTTAGCCCCTGAAAGGCGTGGAAAGTAGTCCGTTTCCATCGCTGAGAAGATCATCCCTGCATAAACCATCGTCATCATGAAGGCAGAATTATAGAAACCAACGGTCTCAATCTCAGCAACATTATTGAGGTAGCTGCGTATTATCAGTTCTGCACCAGAGCCCAAAACTCCTGCAAAGACAAAGGCTGTACCCAAACGAATCATGCCCAATCCCTTACCTAAGAACGCCTTTTGGAAAGAAACACGGAAAGGATAGAGCCGATAAGAAACCACTATCGTCAGTAGTAGTTGCACCAATGCCATCAATACCAACGAAGGAACAATGGCGGAATTACCGAAGAAATAATAAAGGGGAACGGTTAAGACTAAGGCTGCCAACACGTTATAAACAGAAATAGCTGCTAACGCACGCAACTTACGAACGCCTTTAAGAATCGCAAACTCGCCTCCAGCTAAGGCTGTCAATGCCACACAAGGAGAAAGAAGTATGAAATGAAGCGTGTGACCGTCCCACGAAAAGGTGTAACGGCTAAGCAACGGACTGAGAAAGATGCAAACAAAAAATCCCAATAGGGCTGCAAGCAGACTCCATGAACGCACAACAGCAATGTCTTCCGTCAGTTTCTCCTCATCTTTTTGGTCGTAATCCTCTGACAGATTGCGTACTGCACTCATAGATATTCCAAAGTTCGTTGAGTCGCTGATGAGTTTGGTTGTGGAATTAAAGAGCGAGATAAGTCCTACTCCCTGCGGTCCGAGCAGCATTGCAACAAACTTGTTGCGAACAATACCAACCAGCACATTGATAACCTGTACACCACCAAAGAGACTGATGTACTTCAAGATATGCAGATAGCTGTCAGGATTAGAGGCTTTTTTCATCATATTATCTAACGGATTTAAAAGTTTTTTATTATTTTTGCATCAAACAATTATTACATGAGACTGTCTATCATCATCCCCATCTATAACGTTGAAGACACACTCCAGAGATGTTTGGAGAGTGTGTTAACGCAGATGGATGAGAGGATGGAGGTCATTCTCATTGATGATGGGTCGACGGATTCCTCTGGGAAGATAGCTGGAGACATGACCGCTGGCAAGGGGAATTGTAGGCTTATCCACCAAAAAAACAAGGGTCTTTCAGCGGCAAGAAACGCAGGAATAGAAGTAGCAACGGGGGATTATCTCACCTTTGTCGACTCTGACGACTTTGTTAGCAAGGGCACATAT
>CAMUQM010000304.1 GCA_947095945.1 uncultured Prevotella sp. | reverse complement strand
GTTAATAAGCGTGGTGAATGTTCATTGCAGCAGATTCTTGAACCTAAGAGTAATTCTGCTTGCTCTTTTGAACGTATTTATTTCTCACGTGGTTCAGATCGTGATATATATAAGGAGCGTGAGACATTAGGACGTCAGTTAACAGAGCCTGTATTGAAGGCTGTTGACTATGATACAGAACATACAGTTCTCTCGTATATTCCTAATACAGCAGAGGTTGCATTTTATGGTCTTGTTCATGGCTTTAAGGAGCAGATTGACAAGAAAAAGGTGGCGCAAATTGCTGCTTTAGGTTCTAATGCTTCTCCGGAGGAAGTCTATCGCATTATTCATCAAGATGTGCGCTCAGAAAAAGTGGCATGGAAGGATATTAAGTTGCGTACTTTTATTACTGAAGGTAATTCGCGTAACGACCTTGCCTCTCACGTCTATGACGTTACTTACGAGTGTATTAAGCCCTACGAGGATAACCTCGTTATCATTGATGACTCTATCGTGCGTGGTACAACATTGAAGGAGAGTATTCTCCGCATCCTCGACCGTTTGCATCCAAAGAAGATTGTAGTCGTGTCCAGTGCACCGCAGATTCGCTTCCCAGATTACTACGGAATTGATATGTCGCATCCAGAAGAGTTTTGTGTTTTCCGTGCAGTAATCGAGTTGATTCGTGAACGTGGTCTTGAAGATTTACTTCGTGAGGTTTATGAGAACTGTAAAAAAGAATTGGCAAAGCCTAAGGGAGAGCCAATCTTCAATGCTGTTCGTGCCGTTTATAAGCCTTTCACAGTAGAGGAGATTAATAGCAAAATCGTTGAAATGTTGCGACCTGAAGGTATGACAACACCTGTAGAACTTGTGTTCCAGAGTGTAGAAGGATTGCACAATGCAATTCCTAATCACCCAGGTGACTGGTATTTCACAGGAAACTATCCAACTCCGGGTGGTATGCGGCTGGTCAATGAGGCTTTTGTTAGCTATTACGAGCGTGAACATTTGAACACTGTAAAAGTGTAATAATCGCTTGCCTATAAATTATCATCATGATAAAAAAGAATTATTTTCACGAAAAGAAATATTTCTTTTCACGATAAAAAATATTTCTTTTCATGAAAAGAATTTTCAATCCAACAATACTATAAGCAATGAGGAACGTAACTTTAGTCCTAAGTGACGGAACAAAATTCCATGGAAAGTCGTTTGGATACGATGCCCCAGTGGCTGGTGAAGTAGTCTTCAACACAGCTATGATGGGCTATCCAGAGAGCTTGACTGACCCTTCTTATTCGGGTCAGCTACTAACAATGACCTTCCCGTTGGTAGGTAACTATGGTGTGCCACCTTTTACTATTGAGGAAAGTGGTATTCCAACCTTCATGGAGAGTGATAAAATTTATGCCTCAGCCTTAATCGTGTCTGACTATACAGAGGAGCATTCACACTGGAATGCTGTGGAGAGTCTGGCTGATTGGTTGAAGCGTGAACATGTACCGGGTATTACTGGTATTGATACACGAGAGCTTACCAAGGTGTTGCGTGAGCACGGTGTGATGATGGGTAAGATTCTCTTTGATGATGAACCAGATAATATTCCTGAGGCTGATTACGAGGGTGTTAACTTCGTTGATCGTGTTTCAACTAAGGAGATTATCCGCTACAACGAGGGTGTAGGTAAGAAAGTTATCCTTGTTGACTGCGGAGTAAAAGCTAATATTATCCGTTCGCTTATTACCAGAGGCGTTGAGGTTATCCGTGTGCCTTGGAACTATGATTACACAGGTATGGAATATGATGGTCTCTTCCTTGGTAATGGTCCGGGTGACCCTGATATGTGTAATGATGCAGTTGAGATTATCCGCAAGCAGATGAGTATGAATAAGAAGCCTATCTGCGGTATCTGTATGGGTAACCAGTTGCTATCAAAGGCTGCAGGTGCAAAAATCTATAAGTTGAAATATGGTCATCGTGGGCATAATCAACCAGTACGTATGGTGGGTACAAACAATTGCTATATCACCTCACAGAACCACGGCTATGCTGTTGATGCATCGACATTAGACAAGGATTGGAATGAACTCTTTGTCAATATGAATGACGGTAGTAACGAAGGAATCTGCCACAAGGAGAATCCTTGGTTTACCTCTCAGTTCCACCCAGAGGCATGCTCTGGTCCGGTTGATACTTACTTTATGTTTGATAAATTCGTAGAAACACTGAAATAATGAAAGACGAGTCAATAAAGAAAGTCCTGATACTTGGTTCAGGCGCATTGAAGATTGGTGAGGCAGGTGAGTTTGATTACTCTGGTTCACAGGCGTTGAAGGCATTACGCGAGGAAGGTGTTGCTACGGTTTTGATTAATCCAAACATCGCAACGGTACAGACATCAGAGGGTGTTGCCGACCAAATCTACTTCCTTCCGGTTCAACCTTACTTCGTTGAGCGTGTCATTGAAAAGGAGCGTCCTGATGGTATCTTACTGTCTTTCGGTGGACAGACTGCATTGAACTGTGGCGTTGAATTGGATAAGACTGGCGTT
>CAMUQM010000303.1 GCA_947095945.1 uncultured Prevotella sp. | reverse complement strand
TTCTGGAAAGTGGTGCAAAAACAATGGACTGCTCAGAACTAGTAGGACGTTATGCTGCAAAAATAGAATGGTGTAAGAAACCTATGGGTTGGACAACATGTTATATGGTTGATTATGCAATGAAAAATCCCAAATGGCTTATAAAACATAATGACCCCAACTATATTCCTAAAAGAGGGCAAAATATAATAAAAATTAGCTTATAAATGTCTTTTCACATTTAATTTGCGAGAATTACGTATAATTTTTATAGCTTTGTGCCTGATTTGAGTATATTTGTAACTTATTAGATAAAACTTAAATATTAAGAAATATGGCCATTTATGATTATGGAATTGGAGGTAATGAGGTAAATGTTGACGCTAATGAGTCAATTGCCGACATCCCTTCCAACAGAACTTTGTTAGTACAGAAGTTAACCGATGAGGCTCCAGTAAGCCCTGAAGCGGTTTATGGTTTACAAACAGTAGAAGATGTCTTCGAACATTTCTCACCATCTGTTACACTTGAGATGCAAGATGATAACGGTGAAGATGTCACAGAGACAATGCACTTTAAGAATTTAGGAGATTTTGACTCAGAAAAGTTAAAAGAGAATAGTGCTTTCCTTAGTAAACTTGATGTCGAGAAAGAGCAGAATATAAAGATTGCTCGCCAACTTTCATCAAATAAAGCCTTACTGAAAGCTTTGGCTAATCCAGAAACCCGTCAAGCTGTAATAGATTTGTTACAGAGTTCACTTGACGAAATTAATAACACAGAAGCCAAGTAAGAATTAAAACTAAATTGAAAATGGACAATAATAAAATAAAGGCTAAGGAACAGCAAGCTCCTTCTATTAGTAAAAGTACTATTGCACAGCAGGGAACCTCTTCTGCGGCCAACGCACTGGACAAGCTGAAAGAATATGGTGGTTTTACTTTCTTAGAGAATATCATTGACGGCTTTTCTAATCTGAATCCTACACGCAAGGCACGCCGAAATATTTTCCTCTCTGATACACAATGGGAGAATGAACGTAAGGTTCTTGCCAATCGTCTTGAGGTTTGGATTAATCTTTTAAAATCTGGTCAGTCTGCTGAACAAATGAGAGATAATGCTAAGGAAAGAGCATTGCATGTTGAAGACTTACTGAATAAAAACCTCAGCAAGGTTCTGGCTCGTACACGCGAACTGGAAACCGCTTACCGTTCTGTTGCTCTATTCTATCGCAATACAGAGAGTCAGAAGGTTAAGAATATCACTATTGTCAATGCAGAGATGGACCAGTTGACAGACTTGGATAATCCTGTTTTCATTGATTATATTAGCAACGAGCTGAAACATAACTTCGATCGTCTTGACCTCCGTCGCAACTATTCTTTGCTTGTCATCCCTGGATATTTAGGTTCTAACGCTGTACTTGACAAGTGGGGGAAGATTGCACACAGCAATAAGGTAATGCTCCTAACTGACTTCCAAGATTTAGAAACACCAGACGATGTTGTTGATGTCTTCTTTAATGCTGACCATTCTGGCGGAGATGTATACAAGTCAAACATCATTATGACATGTAACTGGCTTTTAGGACGCCAGAAGGTAGTACAGGTAGGAGAAGAAGACAACCTTTACGTACCAGGCTCATCTGCTCTCGCAGGTAAGATTTACAGCACATTGATGTCACAGGTAGTTGCCGGAAAGAAATTTGGTGGTCTTAATGATGTTGAAAGCGTACGTTTCGATTTGAAGAAAAGCGAAATTTCAGAAATTGAGCGCATGGGTCTTGTACCAATGGTCAACGAGTATAGTAAGGTGATGGCATTCTCTGCTAAAACACTCTTCAATGGTGATAACCTTGGATTGCAGACTTACTCTGTTGTTCGTGTATTCGATTATATCTCTAAGGTTCTTTTCGACTTCCTGAACCGCCGTGCATTCGAGAACTGGACAACTCGCACAGAGGCTGACTTGAGAAGCCAGATTGTGAAGTTCCTTGATAGCATACAGGGGCCAACTCGTCTGATAGAGAAGTTCCGAGTAATGAGAATTGAGCAAGATCCAAACCAGAAGGATCGTGTATTACTTGACATTCACATCACTCCATACTTCCCAGCAAAGAGCTTTGTTATTCAGCTTGAGGGTCGTAAGGGTGAAGAACCAGAAGAGGCTAACTGGGAAAGCCAGTACTCACAAGATAAATAAGTTCCCCTTATTTCTGAGTCTTTAGAAATTTAGAGTGATAAGACTTGTTTCTTACACTCAGAATTTTATATGTAATGGAAAATTGGTAGGCAGGAATAAAAGCCTACTAATTTCCATTACGTTCAATATTAATAGCTCTTTGAAAAGCTTCGACCTCTCTTAGCAAAAATATTAGATTTTACTCTATTTTCATTCTTACCTATCCAATAACGATGCATTCCCCTCAATATGATTTTCTGAGTTTTGAGAGATGCGTACAGAAGAATAACATAAGTTTAACTTTTAAAGCTAAATAATTACTTACTTGAGTTCGGGATAAGTTTAGCATGAAAAAAGTTCCAACTGCCTTGATTTTTCCACATACAC
>CAMUQM010000302.1 GCA_947095945.1 uncultured Prevotella sp. | reverse complement strand
TTGATCAGCAGCGTGAGCTTGCAGCCCTCTTTGGTATTCGTTCAATCCCATCAATACTCTTTATTCCTAAGACAGGAGAGCCAACAATGCAGAACGGAGCTATGAATAAGGCTCAGTTTGAGGAGGTTATTAAGTCTGTCTTATTGAAGTAAGGACTGATAATGGACAATCATTGTATCAGTAAGATTCGTGATATATTTCGTGTTATCACAGCTTTTGATAGCGGATTACAACGGCAAATAGGCTTAAATATTAATGAAGCAATGCTGTTGTGTCTGCTATCAGAAAGTGAGACCCCTATGTTAGCTGGTGAGATAGCTGAAGAGATGGGATTAACACGATCAAATGCTTCAAAGGTAATCGCCTCGTTGGAGCAAGCTTCATTAATCCGCCGACGTTCTTGCTCGGAAGATGGACGCTGTCAAAGATTTCACATAACAAAGCATGGTTTAGAGAAATTAGACCATCTGCATTGTGACTCTATAGCTGTTCCAGATGAATTGAAAGAAATAATATAGGATATATCGCTATCTTTCTGAGAAACAAGGAAAGTTAATAAGTATAGGGACGTATAGAACGTGAGTTGCCAAGTGGCATTTTAATAACTCGCGAACTATACGTCCCTATTTTGTATCTAACTGAAAACGGAGTATTACTTAGCCTTTAGAGTTTGCTCAATACCTTGTTCTCTATGCTTTATATGCACCTCGATTCCATATTTTTCATTAAGGTGTTCAGCAAGATGCTGGGCACTATAGACAGAGCGATGTTGTCCTCCTGTACATCCGAATGAGAACATTAAATCTGTGAAACCACGTTGCATATAGCGTTCTACATGATGCTCTGCCAAGTCGTATACAGGCTTTAAGAACTCAATTATTTCACCATCATCTTCAAGAAAGCGGATAACAGGCTCATCTAAACCCGTAATCTTTTTATAAGGTTCATATCGACCGGGATTATGTGTACTTCTGCAATCAAAGACATAACCGCCACCATTGCCAGATGTGTCTTCAGGAAGACCTTTCTTAAAAGAAAAACTAAACACACGCACGACCAATGGACCTTTACCATCATATTTAGAGAATGTTGCAGGTCCATCCAATGGGTTAGCCTTATAAATATCTTTCTCTGCTATTTTGAATCCATCAGTTCTGTTAGCAGCAGGCTTTTCAATATGCGCAAATTGTGGTAACAGCGTAAGGCGTTTCAACATATTCATCATATATGGATATGGAAAAACATCATCACCTAAAGCCAAGAGATCACGCAGGTTTTGTATGGCAGGAGGGATAGAGTCGATAAAATGTTTTTTTCTTTCAAAGTAACCACGAAACCCATAAGCACCTAAGACTTGTAATGTACGGAAGAGAACAAATAACGATAAGCGGTTAACGAAATGGCGTTTAGAAGGAACCTCCGTATAATTCTTAAGGCTCTGATAATATTCAAACACCAATTCACGACGTAATTTAAAGGAATACTTTGCACTTGCTTGCCATAAGAATGAGGCAAGGTCATAATAGAAAGGACCTTTTCTTCCACCTTGGAAATCAATAAAATATGGTTTTCCTACCCTGTCTAACATGATGTTACGTGCTTGGAAGTCACGATAAAGGAAAGAATCCATCTTTTCTGAAGTTAAGTCTTTTGCAAACATACGGAAGTTTGCTTCAAGCTTTAATTCGTGGAAATCAAGTTCGGTTGCTTTGAGGAAACAATACTTAAAATAGTTCAAGTCAAAGAGTACGCTCTCCTGATTGAACTCTGGCTGTGGATAACAATTAGAGAAATCAAGTTCTCTTGCACCACGCAACTGAATATTTGGCAGTTCTCTTATAGCATTACGCAATAGTTTTTGTTCGGCAAGATTGTAGCGTCCACCAGCCTCACGTCCGCCACGTATAGCATCAAAGAGAGAAGTATTACCAAGGTCTGATTGTAGATAACACGACTCATCAGCAGACACAGCCAAAACATGTGGTACAGGTAAACGTCTTTTCTCGAAATGCTTAGCAAGATATATAAAAGCATGATTCTCATCACGACTTGTTCCGATAACACCAATAACAGCATCACCCTCTTCGTCAAATATTCGGTAATATTCACGGTTACTACCAGCTCCTGCCAACTTTTCTACATTTGAAGGACTACTACCTTTCCACTCCTTATATAGTTCTAATAGTTTCTCCATAATTCTTTTACTATGTAGAGCTGTGAAACTATAGCTTTACCTTCGTTTCCTTTCTACATAATGATACATAATTTTTATAGCTTAATCGGTGAATGCTATAAACTTTACGTCTGTAAACTTAATCTTCCTCCTCAAGCTTTTTCTTTATGTCTTCAACTTGTTTCTCCCCTCGTTTCTTATGGTCATACTGCCGTAGTAAGCCATCTATCAATAATAGAAGAACAAGTATTCCACCAGTGATAAGCCATGACCTTGTGATATAGTATATGCCTCCAATAACGATGAAGAGCACTACAAATTCTTTCCAGTTAATCAATTGTTTCATGCTACAAAGTTAACGAAAAGATTACAGATAAG
>CAMUQM010000301.1 GCA_947095945.1 uncultured Prevotella sp. | reverse complement strand
TTCTACATCAGGCAGCCCTCGATAGTATTGAGGTAACAGAGTCAGAGATTGCTCAGGGTGTTGATCAGCAGATTAACTACTGGATTTCTCTTCCACAGATTGGTTCAAGAGAGAAACTTGAGGAGTTCCAGAATAAGAGTATGACACAGATTCGTCAAGACTTGCATGACGATTATAAGAACCGTCAGCTCGTGCAGAAGATGCAGGAGAAATTGGTGAGTGACGTAAAGGTTTCGCCAGCTGAAGTGCGCGAATACTTCAAGAAACTGCCTGTGGATAGTATTCCAATGATTCCTACAACCGTTGAAGTAGAGATACTTACCCAGACTCCAAAGGTAGAAGTAGAGGAGGTTAATCGTATCAAGAACCAGTTGCGCGACTATACAGACCGTGTAACAAAGGGTGAGACTTCTTTTGCAACATTGGCTCGTCTTTACTCTGCTGATCCCGGTTCTGCTCGTCAGGGTGGTGAGTTAGGATATATGGGACGTGGTATGCTTGACCCTGCATTTGCTGCTGCAGCCTTCAATCTTACTGATCCAAAGAAGGTTTCAAAGGTTGTCGAGAGTGAGTTTGGTTATCATATTATTCAGCTTGTTGACCGTCGTGGTGATAAGGTGAACGTACGTCATATTCTTTTGAAACCAAACGTGTCAATGGCTTCTATTGATGCTGCTAAGGAGCGTTTGGATTCTATTGGTAGAGATATTAGAAATGGTAAGTTTACATTTGAGGATGCTACGGCTTATCTCTCAGATGATAAAGATACAAAGAACAACCACGGACTGATGGTTAACTCTACAGAGAATGCTCGTACCTCACGTTTTAAGATGAAAGATCTGCCTACAGAGGTGGCTCGTATCGTTGATACAATGAAGGTTGATGAGGTGTCTATGCCGTTCCAGATGGTTAATGCTCGTGGTAAGGTTGTGTGTGCTATAGTGAAGTTGAAAGCACGTGTTCCAGAACATCGAGCAACGATAACAGAAGACTTCCAGACCATGCGCGACATCGTTACAGCTAAGCGTAGAAAGGAAGTTCTGCATGATTGGGTTGTAAAGAAGGTAAAGGAAACCTATGTGAGGATTAATCCTCGTTATAGAAATTGTAAGTTCCAATACGAAGGTTGGCTTAAATGACAATAAACAACAAGTATAAAGATACATTTTGCGGGCATAGAATCTTGACAACTATGATTCTATGCCTGTTTGGGCTATGGCTATCCCCATCGCTTTGGGCACAGAATACAACGGAGAAGAAGGGAGAAAAGTTCTATATTGACCATGCCGATAATCTGCGACATAACCAATTGGAAATGCCTGATGTGATGATTGCTAAAGGCGATGTTCGTTTTCGTTATAAGGGAATGACGCTCAAGTGCGATAGTGCTTACTTCAATGAGAAATCGAATTGGTTTAAGGCTTTCAGCCGTGTACACATTACTCGCCCTGGTGGAGTGACTCTTGACTGTCAACGCTTACATTATGATGGTTTTGCACAGATGGTTCACGCACGTGGTAAGGTGGTTGCGAGAGAGCCGGGTAGGTCTCTCCGTTGTGATAGCTTAGACTATAACACAGCTTCAAAGGTTGCTAATTACTTTGGTGGACGTGGTACGTTGGTTTACAATGGTAATACGGTTATTGCCGATCAGGGCGATTACAATACAGAAACATACGATGCCAACTTCTTTGGTGACGTAGTTATGTTTACGCCAAAGTATCGTATTACAACGCCAGAGGCACATGGTAACACTGAGACAGGACTTGTTCACGTCATCGGTAAGTCGGTTATCAAGACTGCTAAGGGTGAAGTTGTACATACCAATGATGGTACTTATAATAGCAAGACCGACCAGATGGAGCTTAATGGACGCTCTACTATCACTTCCCCAAAGCAGGATGTTGAAGGCGATAATATTATCTATAATAGTGCGACTGGTGAAGCCGAAGGTCATGGTAATGTGAAGATCGTAGACAAAGCAAACAACCGCACTATTGTTGGTCAGGATGTCTTTTATAACGAAAAGACAGGTCATAGCAATGCACGTGGCAATGTCAAGATAGATGATCGTAAGGCACAGCGTGTTATTACTGGTGATGAAGTGACCTATAATGCCAAGACTGGTTATAGTGCAGGACGTGGTAATGTCAAGATTGTGGACAAGTTGAAGCAGCGTACTATAACTGGTCGTGACCTCACTTACAACAGTAATACGCACGAAGGAACTGGTGAAGGTAATGTTTATTACATCGATTACAAAGGTAAGCATGCTTTCTATGGCGATTACCTACATTATACTGATTCCGCAGCGATAGCCTTTGGTGGTAATCCCGGCCCTGTTGCAAAGGATTTCTCACAAGGAGATACGCTTTTTGTTCATGCCGATACTATCAGTATGAAGGGCTTTTATATGAACACTCCAGAGATGTATCGTGAGATATATGGTGTGAACAATGTTCGTGCCTATCGTTCAGACGTGCAGGCTGTGTGTGGATTTATGGTCGCCAATACTAAGGATTCATGTCTGACGATGTACGATTATCCTATCG
>CAMUQM010000300.1 GCA_947095945.1 uncultured Prevotella sp. | reverse complement strand
TTATCTCATAGTCGGGCAACACCTTCTTCCAAGTGTCCATACACTTCTGTATCTTATCAGGATATGGGTCGTTGCTGAGCCAGCAGTAATGAATGACTTTGGGTATCATAGCTATATGGTTATTAATTGTTACTAACTTATTGATTCTTTAATTTACAGAGGAAATAGACAAAATAAAGGCGTGGTAGAAGTCGAATCTGCTCTAAACATCCGTCTAATTCTCTGATAATTTGTATGTTGTCATATAGTCCTCTTGACCGATTCGTATTGGAAACACCCGTTGTATCAAAGTTGGAAATAGCAAAAGGCAGTTGAAGAAAGCGATAATGCTTTTTCCAAAGCAGCTTATACAACTTGAAGTCTGCTGACATTCGATGACTTGTATCGTATGGAAAAGTTCGAAGACAGGCTGTACGTGTCAGACAACTTTGATGACAAAAGTACATTCGATGGCTATTATGAGGTGCTTCAGCAGGCTTAACAATGCCATTCTTTACAACATCTCCATAAATGACATCAGCCTCACGCGGAACTTGAAAAACCCTTTGCAAAACATCATCAGCTGCAAATGTGTCACCAGCATTAAGGAAGATGCACCATTCTCCTGTAGCCATTGCAACCCCTTTGTTCATTGCATCATAGATACCCTCATCTTGTTCCGTAGTCCAATGGCTGATATGAGCTTCATACTTACGAATAATCTCTACTGTCCCATCGGTAGAACCGCCATCAACAACAACGTATTCAATGTGCTCATACTGCTGTGCCAAAACGCTACGGATAGTCTTCTCTATCAGTGATACAGCGTTATAACAAACAGTAATGACCGTAACTAAGGGCTTTTCTATCATAGTAATGAATAATTCAAACACATTTTGTACCAATAAAACACATTGCATTTATCAAATAAGTAAGTATTTCTATCTTTCAAATATACTATTCCAACAAATCCACCAATGGTTTTATTTTTCAATTGGCATAATGCAAATGTACAGAAAAAAATCGTATCTTTGCCCATAAGATGGAAAAAAAAGAGATATCAGTTGTTATCAATACCTACAATGCAGAGAAATTCCTGCAGCGTGTACTCGATTCTGTTAAGGATTTTGATGAGATTGTTATCTGCGATATGGAGAGTACTGACCATACCGTAGAGATTGCCCAACGTGTCGGATGTAAGGTTGTTACCTTCCCAAAAGCTGATCATACCTGTGTTGAACCAGCCCGAACCTTTGCCATACAAAGTGCAAGTTGTCCGTGGGTACTCGTCGTTGATGCTGATGAATTGATGACACCAGAGTTAAAGACCTATCTTTATCAACATATCAACAAGCCTAACTGTGCGAAAGGTCTTTACATTCCAAGGCAGAACCGATTTATGAATACTGCCAAGAAAGGCTTCTCAAAGGATTACCAGCTGCGCTTCTTTATCCGTGAAGGAACCGTCTGGCCTCCATACATACACTCCTTCCCACAAGTACAAGGGACTGTTGAACATATCGACAACCATCTTTACAACGTACGACTGATTCACTTAGCAGAGAACTATCTGGCTGATATGTTAGAGAAATGCAACCGCTATACCACTAACGAAGTCCTCAAAAAACAGGGCAAGAATTATGGAGTTGGAGCATTACTCTTCCGTCCTTTCTGGCGTTTCTTCAAATCCTACTTTATGAATGGAGAAATAAAAAACGGTGTTACAGGCTTTATTGATAGTATTATGACAGGCTTCTACCAGTTTATGATTGTTGCGAAAGTAATAGAAGCTAAGATAAAGAAACAGACAGAAGACGAACAGAAATAAACGAATAATAATCATATAACAATAGAGGGTGTAAGATTTGAAGCTTACACCCTCTATTCGTAATCTATAGTTTATCCCTCCAATATAAACCAAAATATACCTGACGGAGAAGGTTGCGGGCTGCGGTTAGTCGCTCAGCCTTCTTTCGATAGGTAGGAATAGACTCTATCTGTTCAACGTTTGCACTATAATAAGTACTGTCCGAAACAGACGTATCTAAGAGATTCTTACCCATCTTGAAATACTTTGTATTGCGGAAAGCAAAAGGAGCTAATGTCGCTAAGATATCATCATGGCTTCCCCATCGCTTAGTTAACTTATTGTAAGCCTCTTTGCGTAGGTAGGGTGACAGATAAATATAGAGTGGAACGGAGTGTTCATACCGTTTATCTACTGCATCATAATTAAGGATAGAACGCACATTATGGTCACCTGTGACAATGAGAATCGTATTCTTTGCTGCCGTAGAAGCCTTGAAACGATTAAGGAACTCGTTGAGTACCTTATTATAATAGCGGAATCCTGTGAGATATTTATCTAATACCCTACGATTATGCTCAGCAAAACATTTCTTGCTATAGAAAGAATCGGGCAAAGGAGGGAGTTTCAAGTCCTTTGGGAATTCAAAAGGTGGATGATTTGTCGTTGTCATCACTGCAATCATCTGCCGTTTCTTTGACGGTTTATTTAACTTATCTAACAACGCTTGAAAGAGGTATTCATCGTAAACACCAATACTATTATAAGTCGCATGAGGATAGTCTT
>CAMUQM010000299.1 GCA_947095945.1 uncultured Prevotella sp. | reverse complement strand
AACAAAAGAAGGAGGCTGCAGATTTAATCGTTGAAGAGAAACTAAACGAAGAAGCTGCGAAACGTTATATACAAACGTCGTTAAAGCATGAATATGCCAGTGATAATGGTACAGACTTAAATGCAATTCTCCCTAAGATGAGTCCGCTCAACCCGCAATATCTTACGAAGAAACAAAGTGTCTTCCAAAAGATATCGGCTTTTATCGAAAAGTTTAAGGGTATTGGTGGTAAGCTCTAATCACACATTTTTTTGGTATCTTTGCACTGGAATTAACACATAATAGCAATGGAAATGATGTCGGCGGCGTGTCCGTTAGAAACTTTTGTTCCAGCTCGGGCAGCTGGTCAGCGTGATGTTTTATCGTTGGCTCTCCCACCAATGCCTCTGTTGAAAGTGGCTTTTGTGGGTGTGGGAGCACGTGGACGGATGGCAGTGACACGCTGGTGTCATATTCCTATGGTTGAGATAGCTGCGATCTGCGATGTGTCAAAAGATGTAGCTGAAGAGGTTGCACAACACGTTGAGCAGTTTGGGAAGCCTCGTCCTAAGGTTTATTGGGGCGAGACGGCTTATCTTGATTTATGCCAGCAGCAGGGGAATAACCTTGTCTATGTTTGTACCGATTGGATGTCTCACGTGCCAATTGCTATTCATGCGATGGAGCAGGGTAGGAGTGTGGCTGTGGAAGTACCTGCGGCACTTACGTTAAAGGATATTTGGCGACTGATAGACACGGCTGAACGTACGCAACAACACTGTATGATGCTTGAGAATGCTGTGTATGATCAATTTGAGATGGCAGTGTGTCAGATGGTACGTGAGGGGTTGTTAGGAGAGCTTGTGCACGTCGAAGGCGGTTATGCACATCCTATTGGCGACCGTTGGACAGCTTGGCGCATGGAGTATAGCCGTCTTAATGCTGGTGATATCTATCCTACGCACAGCATTGGTCCTGCTTGCCGGTTGCTGGATATTCATCGCAGTGACCGAATGCACTATCTCACAGCTATGCATACCAATGCTTTTAAGGGTGCGGAGATGTATCAAGAGGTGATGGGGAAGGCTTGCGAAAGCTTTGCTAATGGCGACCAAACGTCTACGATGATACGTACCGTGAAGGGGAAGACGATGCTTATTCAACACAATGTGATGACACCTCGCCCATATAATCGTATGTTTCAGGTGGTGGGAACACAGGGCTATGCAGCTAAATATCCTGTTCCCGAAGTGCAATTAACTTCTAAGGCAGCAGCCAAAGTGGGGCTTGAATTGGAGGACAATAACATGCCTTTGAACTCTTCTCAAATAGAGTCACTCCTCAATCATTATACTCCTTCTTTCTCGCCAGAGACAATTGCCTTGGCGAAAGAACTTGATGCACGTGGTGGAATGTCATACTTCATGGACTTACGGCTCGCCCAATGCTTGCAACAAGGTTTGCCATTGGATATGGATGTGTACGACTTAGCGGAGTGGTGTTGCATCGCTGAACTCTCAAAGCTTTCTATTGAGCATGGCTCAATGCCGGTAATGATTCCCGATTTTGTACATCGTATGGCTCTGCCTGATGCGGAGGAGCTCTGAGAAGTATCCATACACGCTGGAGAAGGAAAGCTTTTATTTTTCCTAATTCAGAAGATTATAGGAAAGTCCTATTATCCGCCAGTTGGTGGCAAGACGGCAAAGGATTCATTTTTCATTCAATAAAAAACAAATAATGACAGGATTTATAGAATATATATTTGTGTTGATAGGAGCATACTCACTGCTGCTTGTGGTTTTCTTTTTAATCTACCGTTATTTGCCTTTCCGCTCATTACCCAGCATGGTGACACTTCCTGTCAGGTCTATTCTGCTCATCATAGCAGTAACGATTGGCTGCGCTGTGCTGATAAGCAAGTCCTTTAAATATGATATAGTATTAAGCCAGTACTTTTCTGACATCTCTCCGGTCGGTTATCTTCTGTCCCTGCCTTTGATAATAATGCTTCTGTTGATGATAATAATCGTTATCATCTTTAAGGTTGAAAAGGAAATCTGGCTGCATCAGCATCCTGAACGGAGCAGGTTGATATTACAGTCTGTTAACAAGTTGTTCCATGCTGAAGGGGTTTCAGTCAGAAGTATTGACGACATCAACAATGGGCGCGGTGTAAGCTTTTCATGGTTTGACGGTCGGTTTATCGCTTCTGGAAAGCATAGGGTGACCTTTGAATTCTTCACTTACGGGAAATTAAAGCGAAATAACACTAAGCGCATTATCTATACAAAAGACATCACAATGAAGTTTATCTCAGGCATAGTCTATATAGTTGAAGCTAAACCGGAAAACAATACGTTCCATATCACACGTGATACTAAAAAGAGTGTATAGAAGGACGAAACTGAACACAAAAGTCTGAAGTTGTCCCACCGCTGGAATTTGCCAGCTCTGCGGGCAGAATTGTCGAGAGGTAATCCCCCTCCCTATTAATAGGTATTTACAGCAGTTTGGTAAATATAAGTATGTCTAAATACTTAATATTACGTTTTTTTTGTCTATCTTTGTCCTCGGTAATTAGTAATGCTCAATCAGTATAACAAT
>CAMUQM010000298.1 GCA_947095945.1 uncultured Prevotella sp. | reverse complement strand
ACTTCCTCTTCAATACGCTCAATAACATTGCCTCGCTCACCCAGACAAGTCCAAACAATGCCCAAAAAGCAATCGGTCAACTGTCTGAACTCCTACGCTATGCACTCTATGAGACACAGCCAAAGGAGGTGAGTCTGAATGGTGAAATAGCCTTTATCAAGAACTATATCAATCTAATGACACTACGGTCGGGTAGTAATGTAGAGATAAAGAGCCAATTCATCATCCATAACACACAACTACTCATTGCGCCATTGGTATTCCTAACACCTGTTGAGAATGCCTTTAAGCATGGTATAAGTGCCAATAAACCATCGTTTATCCACATATCTATCACAGAAGATAACGGTAAGATAGTCTTTCTCTGTGAGAATAGTAACTATCCAAAGACCGACACTGACAAGAGTGGAAAGGGTATCGGATTAGAGAATATGTACCGCCGTTTAGAATTGATTTATCCTGAAAGGTATCATATCGAACAGCGTATTACTCCAGAGGTTTACCACCTCAAGATTATTATTAAGCCGTAATATAATAGTTATCATCACCTCCTAAAACCCAACATAACAAAACATTAACACCAAACATTAAACACCCATCACCCAACATAACAAAACATCATCATCCAACATTAAACACCCATCACCAATCCCCACAAATCATTAACACCCAACATTAAACACCCATCACCCAATCCCCACAAATCATTAACACCCAACATTAAACACCCATCACCCAACATTTAACACCCAACACCCAATCCCCACAAATCATCAACACCCAACATTAAACACCCATCACCCAACATTTAACACCCAACACCCCATTCCCTCAATGAGAGCAATAATATTAGGAGCTACTGGCGCAATAGGTAAAGACCTTGTCCATGAGCTTATCAATGATGATACTATCGAACAAATAGCTATCTTCGTCAGAAGAGACCCAGACATAAACAACGAAAAAGTAACAACACATATCGTAGACTTCGACCAATCGGATGAGTGGAGACTCTCCGTTCAAGGCGATGTCGCATTCTCTTGCATGGGAACAACTCGTGAAGCAGCTGGCTCAAAGGATAATCAATACAAGATAGACTATACCTATCAATACAACTTCGCTAAGATAGCAGCAGAACAAGGAGTACCATCTTTTGTCTTGGTATCGGCTGCTATGGCTAATGCCAACTCACCTTTCTTCTATACAAAGATGAAAGGTGAATTAGAAGAAGCTATCAAACAGCTTCCTTTCCAACATATCTCCATCCTTCGTCCACCTGCTTTAATTCGTAAGAATACTACAAGAAGTTCAGAAAAAATATCTATTTCCTTACTGCAATTCTTCAATAAACTGGGTCTTTTCAAGAGCCAACGTCCTATGAAAACAGAGGTGGTAGCACGTTGTATGGTTGAACTTGCAAAAACAAAGAAGTCAGGAGTATTTGAGCCAAAAGATATTTTTAATATCGGAAAAAAATAACCATAGAAACAGACCATACCCTCTGCTTGCAACAAAAGAATATGATACTATACGATCGTGAACGTGCCATTCAACGTATGAATACGTTGGCTAAGGAAGGTAAAGACTTTATCTTTATCATCAATTATAAAGCCGATGGTGCATACATAGAGGAGTCTACGAATATTGACCCTCACGAATTGCTTTTTGACTTCCCAAGTCTTTCTAATATTCCTGAGGGCGAAAGCTACAGCAACGAGGCTGTGGAATGGTTTACCGAACCACCAACAAGAGAAGATTATGAACAGCGTATCAATCTTGTTAAGCAAAGAGAGCGTGAGGGAGATAGCTATTTAGCCAACCTCACATGTAAAATTCCTGTTCGTACAAATCTTTCCCTGCACGATATCTTCATGCGTTCAAAGGCGTTATACCGCTGTTGGATGAAAGAGAAGTTCGTTTGTTTCTCTCCAGAAATATTCGTTCGCATCAACGAAGAAGGGCTTATCAGTTCCTTTCCTATGAAGGGAACGATTGATGCAACACGTCCTGATGCTGAGAAGGAACTGATGGAGAATAAGAAGGAAGCGGCTGAACACGCTACCATCGTCGACCTTATCCGCAATGACTTGAGCATGATTGCCGAGCGAGTACAGGTGAAACGCTATCGTTATGTTGATCATCTGACAACAAACAAGGGCGAAATCCTACAAACAAGTTCGGAGATTACAGGACAACTTCCCAAGGACTATCGTGAGAACGTCGGTACGCTGCTTTTCCGTTTGCTCCCTGCTGGCTCTATTACGGGTGCACCTAAGCCACGTACCATGGAGATAATCGATGCGGCTGAGGGCTACGAAAGAGGCTTTTACACGGGTGTGATGGGTTGTTATAGCAAAGGACAATTAGACAGTGCCGTGATGATTCGATTCATTGATCAGGATAAAGACGGACAGTTCCATTATAAGGCTGGGGGCGGTATTACGGCTCAGAGCAATAACGATGACGAATATAAAGAGGTGATAGAGAAGGTTTATGTGCCAATATATTGAAACCATAAAGGTAGTAGATGGCTGTATCTGCAACCTTGCCTACCACGAAGAGCGATTGAACCGCACTCGCAAAGAGATGTTAGGACTGACAGAACCGCTGCATATAGCTGA
>CAMUQM010000297.1 GCA_947095945.1 uncultured Prevotella sp. | reverse complement strand
TAATAACTAATAAAATTTTAAACACAATGAAAATCAAATTGATTGAAAGAAGAAAGCCGGGTACAAAGACTGGACCGGGCAAGTTTTATGCAAGTCCTGTAAACGTGGGTAAGAAGAACCTGCGAGATATTGCTCATGACATTGCGGGGCGTTCTTCGCTGACCCGTGGCGACATTGAGAACGTGTTGTCAAACTTTATAGACTGTCTGCCTCATTATCTTCGTGATGGCTTTAGCGTGCAGTTAGGGGAATTTGGCACGATGCGCTTGACACTGTCAAGCGAGGGAGCTGAAACGGAAAAGGCTTTTAAGACCGAGAAGATTAAGCCACGCGTAACGTTTACGCCGGGTGTAGAACTGAAAGCTGCGCTGCGCGAGAACTCGTATGAGACAGTGAAGGAGGAAAAGTCGGGCGGAAAGAAAGAAGGGGGCGGAAAGGCTCCCGGACCTATGCCAGAGTAGGAAGCAGCCTCACCCCCAACCCCTCTCCTATTGGAGAGGGGAGTGTACACCGAGATACCCCCACATGTTTGAATGTATTGTTGTGGATGATAAACCAAACGGCACACAGCAAAGATTTTGGGCGTAAACCTTATAATATAAACCTTATAATATAAGCCTTATAATGTAAACCTTATGGCCAATATTCTGCAAATGGGGTTCTTCCTCTTTCGGGGGGAGTTGAGGGGCTTCTCTTCTCTCCGCAAATTGTTTATGGGAAAGGATTGGCTTTAATCAAGAATAAATCAAAAAATTGTTCGCGAACAAAAAGGAAATTGTTCGCGAACTTTTTTTGATTTGTTCGCGAACAATTTTGGTAGAGTCTTAGAATAAATTTTCTCACATGAAGTCAGAATGCAGAAAGACATACGCTTCAAGGGAATGTTTTAAGACAGAACAACCTATGTTTATCAGGTAGCACAGATTCAACTCCTTACTTCACGTAGAAGATACGATTTTCCTTGCGTGATGAGGTCTTGCCTTCCTTGGCTGCATAACCAAGAATACAGAAGCCGATACCTTCATAATCACCTTCTATCCCCCACTCTTTCAGCATCTGCTTACCATCTTCACGCTCAAAGGTCTGCTTGGCACGATTAATCCAACAGCTTCCTAAACCTAAAGCATGCGCTGCATTCATAAGGTTGCCCATCATCAATGCACCATCATAGACATGATTAGGACTACTCTTATCTGCTAATACTGCAAGAACGACAGGTGAGCCATAAAAAGGATCACTCGTAACGCCCATTATCTCAGCATTTATCACAGACAAGCGGTCGCGTACTTCCTTATTGGTTACTTCAACGATGATAGCGGTCTGCATATTCTTTCCGCTTGCAGCGTAAAGACCTGCCTCCATAACCTTATCAATCAGTTCCTGTTCTGGCATACGTTCTTCATAAGCACGTACGCTACGACGTGTTAACAATGCTTCTAATGCTTCCATAACATTTCCTTTTTATAATTCATTTACGGCTTTTGCCAACTGCTCCAACGCCTGACGAAGTATAGAACGTGGTGTACCGATATTCAAACGCATAAAACCTTCGCCTCCGAGACCAAACATTCTACCATCATTTAAAGCTAAATGAGCTTTGTCTATGAAGAGGTTTAATAGTTCTTTATGCTTTAATCCAAGGTCACGACAATCTAACCAAACAAGGAAACTTGCCTGTGGACGGAGTGGGTGAATACCAGGAATATGCTCACGACAGAAGTCTTCTACAAAGCGAACATTCTCTTCTACATACGCCAACATCTGTTTGCGCCACTCTTCGCCCTTCCGATAAGCAGCTATCGTGGCTATTGGTGCAAAAAGAGTTGGCTCATCTAATTCGTTAGCTTTCAACCAACCATAGAAGCGATTACGCAGTTCTTCGTTTGGAACAATAGCAAATGAACTGACAATACCCGCCATATTGAAGGTCTTTGTCGGTGCTGCAAAGGTGATACTGATTTGTGTAGCACGCTCTGACACACTGGCAAATGGAATATGACGATTACCAAAGAGCGCCATATCACTGTGTATCTCATCGCTGATAACAAGAATACTATGCTCATAACAGAAGTCTGCTAAGCGGCGTAATGTATCTTCCGACCAACACAATCCTGCTGGGTTATGAGGATTGGAGAGTATTAGTACACGGCATTTATCATCGCAAACCTCTGTAAGATTATCAAAGTCCATGTCATAATATCCGTCCTCACGACGACGAAGCGGATTGAAAACTACCTTACGATGATTAGCCTCTGGAGTCAAACGGAATGGATGATAGACAGGTGGTTGTATAATAACTTTTTCGTCAAGTTCCGTAAATACATTCACCACAAAGCCGATACCCCTAACAATACCAGGAATAAAACTCAACCACTCTGGCTTTACCTCCCAATCATGATGCGCACGTATCCAGTCGATGATGGCAGGACGGTAGTCTGCTGGTTCAACTGTATAGCCAAAGATAGGATGAGAAAGACGGTCTTTAAGGGCATTCACAACGAAATCAGGAGTAGCAAAGTCCATATCAGCTACCCACAGAGGCAGTAGGTCATTACGTCCCCAACGTGGAAGAAGTGCCTCATGCTTCAAGTCACCACTTCCCGAACGATCGATTATCTCGTCAAA
>CAMUQM010000296.1 GCA_947095945.1 uncultured Prevotella sp. | reverse complement strand
GGTGATGAAATGTGATGGTGGGTGATAGGTGTTGGGTGTTGGGTGGTGATGAAATGTGATGTTGGGTGATAGGTGATGGGTGTTAGGTGGTGATGAAATGTGATGGTGGGTGATAGGTGTTGGGTGTTGGGTGGTGATGAAATGTGATGTTGGGTGATAGGTGATGGGTGTTAGGTGGTGATGAAATGCGGATGTTCGGCGATGAAAGCTGGGCTTTTTGTGTTTGGTGTTGATGCTCCGCACATATTGTGCGAACGCCCCGCACATATTGTGCGGATGGTAAGCACCAGTGGTGTTGAGGGCTAACCACATTGCTATCGGTTATGAGATCAAATGCAACGAATGGATTATAAAATCGTTATAGTTACCCCTTTGCGGTGATTACTCCCCTCTCCTTTTGGAGAGGGGTTGGGGGTGAGGCTTTTATTTCTTCCGAATCAGTGTCAGTCCATCGCGTAATGGGAGAATAACCTTCTCGATTCGGTCGTCTTTGGCAATAAAGTCATTGAAATGTCGGATGCCAATTGTTTGTTGGTCGTGGTCGTAGGCAGGGTCAATGACGTGCCAATCCCATAGTGTGTTGTCAGCGAGAATATAGCCACCGGGACAGATGATGGGTAGCAGTTTCTCATATACCTCCGTATAATTGCGCTTGTCACCATCAACGAAAGCCATATCAAACATAATCCCCAACTTTGGAGCCTCTTCTGCAGCATCACCGATACGGAAGTCAATCTTGTCGGCAACAGGCGACCCTTCAATCCAAGGACGGGTGAAATCCTCCATCTCGTCATTGATTTCAAAGGTATAGAGTTTGCCATCTTCCTCCAATCCCTCTGCCATACAGATAGCCGAGTATCCACTGAAAGTACCCACTTCGAGGATATTCTTAGGGCGTATCATCTGTACAAGCATCTTCAAGAGACGACCTTGTAGGTGTCCGCTTGCCATACGTCCGTGAATAGTATGAATATTTGTGGCACGATAAAGGCGGTAAAGATAATCGCCTTCTGGATCGATATGTGAGGCAAGATAAGCATCGCAGCCCGCTTCGTCAGTGAGAGACGTATAGGTGTTGGTTGTTGGCATGGGTGATGATAGTGATGATGAGTGTTGAAAGGTTATAGGAGCGACAAAGCTTCCATAGCCAACCTGTAACTGTTAAGACCAAAGCCCTGAATAGTACCCTTGCAAGCTGGGGCAATCATTGAGTGGCGACGGAATTCTTCGCGGTCGTTAACATTACTGATATGTACTTCAATCACTGGTGTTTGCAAAGAACGGATGCAATCCAAAAGGGCAATACTTGTATGCGTATAAGCCCCCGCATTGAGGATAATACCATCATACGAGAATCCAGTCTCCTGTAGTTTGTTGATGAGTTCGCCCTCAACATTACTTTGGTAATAGTCGATAGTACTGTTTGGATAGCTTTCTCGCAGCTGTGAAAGGAAGGTATCCATAGACAGACTACCGTATATTTCAGGTTCACGCACCCCTAAGAGGTTCAAGTTGGGACCATTAATAATGATTACTTTCATATCTCTTTCTTCTCAAATATCGTTTTTTAATGTATCTTTGCATGTAAATTGCAGTATGCAAAAATAAGAAATTAAATGGAAACAGGCAAGAATTCAAAGGATATTGTCAGCCGTTATCGTCGTTATCTGAAGTTAGAGAAAGGCTATTCGGCTAATACGCTTGATGCTTATATGCGTGATGTCGATAAGCTCTTGCGCTATCTTGCTGTGGAACAGGTTGATGTCTTAGATGTGAAGTTAGAAGATTTAGAACACTTTGCAGCCTTTATCTCCGACCTTGGCATTGGTCCTCGCTCGTTAGCTCGTATTCTTAGTGGAGTGCGGCAGTTCTATCGTTTCCTCGTCATTGATGGTTATTTAGAAGTTGACCCGACCGAGTTGTTAGAGTCGCCAAAGCAACCTGACCACTTACCAGAGGTTCTTTCCACTGCAGAAGTTGACCTCTTAGAGCAGGCAATAGACCTTTCAAAGTGGGAAGGGCACCGCAATCGTGCTATTATTGAGGTCTTGTTCTCTTGTGGACTACGTGTTTCAGAACTAACAAACCTAAAGTTATCCAATCTATATGTCGATGAACAGTATATCCGAGTGATGGGTAAAGGTTCGAAGGAACGCTTAGTTCCTATCTCACCACGTGCCTTAGACGAGTTAAGCTATTGGTTTGCCGACCGTAATGTGATGAAAATAAAACCCGGAGAGGAGGACTATGTCTTTCTTAATCGTCGTGGACAGCACCTTACGCGTACGATGATTCTTATCATGATTAAGCGATATGCGGTTGAAGCAGGTATTAAGAAAACAATTTCTCCACACACCCTTCGCCACTCCTTTGCTACCTCCTTGCTCGAAGGTGGTGCCGACTTGCGTGCAATTCAGGCAATGTTGGGACACGAAAGTATCGGTACAACAGAGATTTACACGCATATTGACACATCAACACTACGACAAGAAATACTCGAACATCACCCTCGTAATATCCAGTATAACGAACGCCAGCAAATGGATTTGTTGACAGAATAATCTTGATTGATACTTTAACCCAAATCGATCATTAGATCACAATATGTATTGTTCTTATTACTATGGTATTGTTTCCTAACATCTTTTATTTTCTTATCGGCATCTTGTCTGT
>CAMUQM010000295.1 GCA_947095945.1 uncultured Prevotella sp. | reverse complement strand
TTCTTCCGGCTCAAACGGACGGATAGGGTCAAACTCTGATGGTATTTTCATAATCGTAAATAATTAATAAGTTTCTATTTATGTCTTATTGCACGCCCTGTTGACCTGCAATGATTAGTTCTATTCCCATTTCTTCAATCTTGTTGGCTACAGACTGCGGTATTTTTGAGTCGGTAATGATGATGTCAACATCCTCCAGTCCGCTAATCTTTGCAAAGCCACGGCGCCCAAACTTACTTGAATCGGCTAAGACAACAGTCTTCTGCGCTGCCTGCATCATACTTCTGTTCAGTTCTGCTTCGCGTATGTCGGTTGTTGAGATACCGAAATCAAGGTCGATACCGTCCACGCCTAAGAATAGCTTTGTGAATGAACAGCCACGCAGAATCTCCATGCTATATTGCCCAACAACCGACACGCTGCTGTGACGGACCATGCCGCCAAGTTGGATAATATCAATGTTATCGTTGGAAGCAAGGGTCATAGTAGCTTGAAGACTTGCTGAAACAATCGTCAGTTTACCCTCAGAATGGATGTTACAAGCCAACGCATGAATCGTTGTTCCCGATGCAAGAATAATGGAATCGTCTTTCACAAGTAGCTTGACAGCCTCTGCTCCGATGAGTTGTTTCTCTTCCGCATTCAGTTTCTCCTTCTCGTTTACCGAACGGTTGTTTGTAAACGGGTTGATAAGAATAGCCTTACCATGACTTCTATAAAGCTTTCCAGCCTTTTCGAGTTCGGTTAGGTCTTTTCGTATCGTTACTAATGACACATCCAAGGAGGTTGCCAAATCGGAAACCAATACAGACTCCTGTGTCAGAAGCTGGTCGAGAATGGCATTTTGCCTGTCTTCTTTTGTCATATTTAACATCGGTTTTTGGTAGCTTTCAGCTAATGTCTGTCACGCTTTACCGCATTAGAATAGTTTTGTACAAATATAGTTAAAATAAATCAATGGGTAAAAGGTGAAACCCTCGTTTAACAGAAGATTAACAATTGTTTGCATCTGCCTATGATCTATCTATGGATGATTTCAGGTGTGGCTTACGATTAAAGCTGTTGTAAAGGAAGGATGGAAAGTCTATTATTTTGTAAGAATAATCTATCAAATTACTTGTCATTCACGAACAAAGTATTATCTTTGCAATATTATGAAATACAGTATCATTGTTCCTGTTTTCAACCGTCCAGATGAGGTTGATGAACTGTTAGAGAGCCTGCTCAGCCAAGAGGAGAAGGATTTTGAGGTCGTTATCGTTGAAGATGGCTCACAAATTCCGTGCAAGGAGGTGTGCGATAAGTATGCCGACAGACTCAATCTGCATTATTACAACAAGGATAATTCGGGACCGGGACAGAGCCGTAATTATGGAGCTGAGCGTGCAAAGGGTGAGTATTTGCTTATCCTCGATTCTGATGTTGTACTCCCGAAGGGTTATATTCGTGCTGTGAGCAAGGAGTTAGAGCACGAACCTGCCGATGCTTTTGGTGGTCCTGACTGCGCACATGACTCTTTTACAGACACCCAGAAGGCTATCTCTTATTCTATGACATCGTTCTTTACGACAGGAGGAATACGTGGTGGCAAAAAGAAACTTGACAAGTTCTATCCTCGTTCATTCAATATGGGCATCCGGCGTGATGTTTATCAGGAGTTAGGTGGCTTCTCTAAGATGCGTTTTGGTGAGGATATTGACTTCTCTATTCGTATCTTTAAGGCTGGAAAACGTTGCCGACTGTTCCCTGAAGCATGGGTATGGCATAAGCGTCGTACCGACTTCCGCAAGTTCTGGAAGCAGGTGTATAATTCTGGTATAGCCCGAATCAATCTCTATAAGAAGTACCCTGAATCACTGAAACTTGTTCATCTCTTGCCGATGGTATTTACTGTTGGCACGGCTTTACTTGTTCTGATGATTCTGTTTGGACTCTTCTTGCAATGCTTCCCAATTCTAAACATTTTTGGTAGTTTTCTTATCATGATGGGTCTGCTACCACTGGTGTTATACAGTGTCATTATCTGTGTTGATTCAACCCTACAAAACAACAGCCTAAAAATAGGTCTTCTCAGTATTGAAGCAGCCTTCATTCAGCTCACAGGTTATGGTTGCGGCTTCATCAGTGCATGGTGGAAGCGCTGTGTATGTGGCATGGATGAATTTGCTGCGTATGAAAAAAACTTCTATAGTTAATTCATAATTCATAATTCACAATTCATAATTATGATTACCGATATGGACTGAGAAGATACTGCTGGAGGTTCTTTTATTGTTAATTGAGCCGTTATAATTTTAGACCTGAACTTAAAAAACCATCTGATATTATGCTTAAACGTGAGAAGAATATTCTATTAGAGAAGGTTGATGCCTATAGCAATAGAATAATACGTCTATATAAATATCTTAAAGACGAAAAAAAGGAGTTTATTATGTCTAAACAGCTCCTTAGAAGTGGAACCAGTATTGGTGCGAATATAGTAGAAAGTCAGAGTGCACAAAGCTCCGCTGATTTTATACACAAACTGGAGATAGCGCTTAAAGAAGCTAAGGAAACTCATTATTGGCTTGAAAAACTCTTTACAGGCGAGTATATTAATGATGTCGGATATCAGTCTATGAGTAATGATAATATAGAGATAATCAAGTTGTTAACTTCTATTATTGTTACGAAAAAGAGGAATATGAG
>CAMUQM010000294.1 GCA_947095945.1 uncultured Prevotella sp. | reverse complement strand
TAATATCTGCCTGCAAAGATACAACACAGAGATACCCCTTGTCAAGTTTTTCACGGATTATTTTTATTTTGCTGTCACTCCTATCAGCCTTTTACCCATTCTAACACACAGACAAACAACCACCTGCGGAAAATGTTAAAAATGACAGCAAACAGTTTTCAAACTTATTATAGGGATAGATTCTTTTATAACCCTATATTTATAATTCGTATTGCATACTTAGAAATTTGGGTTTAAGACATTGGCTATCTCTCTTTCTTTTCATATAGTTATGACGTATGCATATCCATTGCAAAGATATAACTTCTTTTGCTGAAAAGAAACTATTTTGTATCTTTGCAACTGATTATGACTACATAATAAGATGGAGAAAGAAGTAGAAAAACTGAGTACGACAAAGGTGAAACGCACTTTCGCAGATTACTTACGAAAACCGATAGAAGTAAACTCTCTTTTCTTTGTGTTTATGCTGTTGGTTGGTGTTATCATGAATGTAAGCCACCGCAACCTGTTTGGTTATCTGGAGTTGTTGGCAGATGTATATGTTGTCAGCTTTCTGTTAAGCCTTTTCCCCAAGATATTACGTCGAGGATTACAGATAATATTGTGCAGCATCATATACAGCATAGCCTTTGTCGATGCTTGTTGCAAAACACTTTTCGGCACACCAATTACACCGACAATGCTACTCTTGGCACAAGAAACGACAGGCAGAGAGTCCGAAGAGTTTTTCTCACAATATATTAAGCCCGAACTCTTATTCTCAACGGCAGGACTAATCTTATTGATAGCGCTGTTACATATTGTTATGGCTGTAAGGAAGCAGACGTTTCGTAGTTCATTCTTTAAGCAACCTATCATTGCATCAACCTTGGGCATCACCCTTTTGGTAGGCATAGCATTAAGTGTTTACGATAAGACGCAATTATATACAGCACGAAACCTGTCTGAACTTGAAATAGCAGTAGTGAACGGCTTTGCACATATTTATCATCCTGTTGAGCGTGTAGCGTATGGACTTTATTCTAATCATTTAATAGCAAAGCAAGTTGATGGAGTGATAAAAGCAAATAGGGAGATAAAGATAGACTCATGTGCAATGACATCGCCAATTATTGTTCTCGTGGTGGGTGAGAGTGCCAATCGTCATCATTCGCAGCTATACGGCTATCCCTTACCGACAACACCCCGACAACTTGCTCTGAAAAATGGTAAAGACTCCTTGGCTGTATTTACCGATGTTGTCTCACCATGGAATCTTACAAGTAGAGTGTTCAAGCAGATATTCTCCTTACAATCAGTTGGAGAGAAAGACGATTGGAGTAACTATGCACTCTTTCCTGCGGTATTCAAGAAGGCTGGTTATCATGTCAGCTTCTTGTCGAATCAGTTTCCGTATGGGATAAACTATACGCCCGATTGGACGAACAACCTCACGGGAGGTTTTTTCCTAAATCATCCACAACTGAACAAGCAAATGTTTGATTACCGAAACACCGAAATTCATTCATTCGATGATGAACTATTAAACGATTATAAACATATCAATGTAAAAGACAAGAAGCCTCAACTGATTATTTTTCATCTATTAGGTCAGCATTTTCAATATACAATGCGCTGTAAAGACGAGATGAAGAAGTTCGGAATAAAGGATTATCCACGAAGAAACTTGACGGATGATGAAAAGCAGACGATAGCCGATTATGACAATGCTACGCTTTATAATGATATTGTGTTGAGTAAGATTGTGGAGCTATTCAGACAGCAGGAGGCTATTGTCATTTATCTGTCTGATCATGGAGAGGATTGTTATGGCAAAGATGCACAAATGGCTGGTAGACTGACTGAGACAGAACAAATCGATATCAAGAAATATCACGAGGAGTTTGAGATACCCTTCTGGATATGGTACTCACCTGCTTACAGGCAAAAACATCACAAAATATTTATGGAAACATTGAAGGCTCGAAACAATAAGTTTATGACGGACGACCTTCCACACCTTCTCTTCTATCTTGCTGGGATAAAAACAAAAGATTATCAAAGAGAGAGGAACGTTATTTCTCCGCACTTCAACAATGCTCGTCATCGCCTTGTATTGCAGAATATTGACTACGATCGAGCTTTAATGAGATAATCCAACGTGGTCAGCTATACTTATGATAATTACAAATCAATATGTATGGCGTAAATTATAGTGCTATCCTACATACTGTTTCATATTGCTGAAACTCTATTTTCACTCTGATGAAACTTGAGTTTCATGTGTCTGAAACTTGAGTTTCATAATGATGAAACAGCAGATACAGACCGATGGGACAGTAGTAAGGCACCGAGAAGATGTTTTGTTTTATACACGTTTGTAGGTGCGCATAAGTGTAGGGTATTGTTCTTCATAGCTGTCGAACTCAATTGCAGAGCCGTCGTAACCCATGTCTGTGAAGATATTTCTTATCTCCTTTTTCTCACTTTCAGTCAGTACACGTTCCTTTCGTTTAATCCGATAATAGGCTGTGCGCCCAAAGATATAGATGAGATTTTGTCGGATATCACTTAAATTAGCCACCCGCACATTGTCATATATTCGTGATATTCCCCATGCAAAACGTTCCTTGCTGTTAGGGGCGAAGAACGGGCAGGGCTGTGCCCCCTTTATCACGGCAGGATTCACCACCGTATAGGTTTCATTCCCATTCCCTGCCA
>CAMUQM010000293.1 GCA_947095945.1 uncultured Prevotella sp. | reverse complement strand
AGACTGTTCCGGGTAGCTTTGAACTCATTTATGGCGCACAGATGATGACCAAGAATGACGGTTTTGATGCTGTTATTATTCTTGGAAGTGTTATTCGTGGTGAAACACCTCACTTTGACTATATCTGTGAGGGTGTGACATACGGTATAGCTCGCCTCAATGCATCTCAGAATATTCCTGTTATCTATGGTCTTCTTACGACAGACGACCTCCAGCAGGCTAAGGATCGTAGCGGGGGCAGACTTGGAAACAAAGGTGATGAGTGTGCAATAGATGCTATTAAGATGGCTAAGTTCTAAAGCAATAGTATAAAAAGAAAATAATAAAGGCAGTAGCAACGGTGTATTCCGATAGCTACTGCCTTTCTTCGTTTGTTAATGTTTTAAGGATACTCAACACCTATGTACTAACTAAACTAAAAGAGGTTGATTCTAAAAGAGGTTGATTCTAATACTACATTGCGTAGCCTTCGAATCAACCTCTTTAATTATATTAGTCTAATTTTGGAGAACTATTCTTCCTCTTCCTTCACTTCCGCCTCATGCTCAGCAATTAATTTCTGCTGGATATCATTTGGAACAAGTTCGTAACTTGCAAACTTAGTTGTGAAACTTGCACGACCACCAGTGAGAGAACTCAATGAGATGCTATAGTTAGCAAGTTCTTTCAAAGGAATCTTTGCCTGCAACTTCTGATAACCAGCCTCAGAGTCCATACCCATAATCATGGCACGACGTCCTTGCAAATCGCTCATTACGTCACCCATATAGTCACCAGGAACAAATACCTCTAAGTCATAGATTGGCTCAAGAATCTTTGGACCAGCAGCCTTGAAAGCATCTGAGAACGCATGACGAGCAGCCAAAGTGAATGAAAGCTCATTAGAGTCAACTGGGTGCATCTTACCATCATAAACAATCACACGTACATCACGTGCATAGCTACCCGTTAGTGGACCACGCTCCATACAATCCATCACACCCTTTAAGATAGCAGGCATGAAGCGACCATCAATAGCACCACCAACAACAGAGTTGATGAACACAAGCTTACCACCCCAAGGGAGGTCGCGCTCTTCACGTCCCTTGATATTCATCTTAAACTCCTGTCCGTTAAACTTATAGGTTGTTGGATCAGGCATGCCCTCTGCGTATGGTTCAACAATCAAGTGAACCTCACCGAACTGACCTGCACCACCACTCTGTTTCTTATGACGATATTCAGCCTTTGACTGCTTGGTAATTGTCTCACGATATGGAATCTTTGGCTCCTTAAAGGTTACCTGAAGTTTCTCATTGTTCTCCAAACGCCATTTCAAGGTACGAAGGTGGAACTCACCCTGACCATGAACGATTGTCTGCTTCAACTCCTTACTCTGCTCAACAACCCATGTAGGATCTTCCTGACGCATCTTCAATAAAGCTGCCATAAGCTTCTCAGTCTCCTGTGAGCTCTTAGCTTCAACCGCACGAGAGTATTTAGAGTTAGGATATTTAATGAAATCGAAACGCTGGTCAAGTCCCTTACCATTCAAGGTATTACTGGTCTTAACGTCCTTCAGCTTCACGGTACAACCTAAGTCACCAGCATTCAACTGATCAACAGGAATACGGTTAGCACCTGCACAAGCATAAAGCTGTCCCATGCGTTCCTTAGAACCACGGTCAGAGTTGGTCAAATCATCACCAGACTTCACACAACCACTCATCACCTTGAAATAGCTTACCTCACCGATATGTGGCTCCATACCCGTCTTGAAGAAGTAAAGTGATTCTGGGCCATTGCTATCAGGAGTAACCTCCTCACCACGTGTATTATGAATCTTAGGCATCTCGTCAACGAAAGGAACAACATTACCCAAGAACTCCATCAAACGACGAACACCCATACTCTTACCTGCACATACACAGAAAACAGGGAAGATAGAACGGGTTACAAGACCCTTACGGATACCTGTACGCAACTCATCCTCTGTCAATGTCTCCTCTTCAAAGAACTTCTCCATCAAGCCCTCGTCATTCTCGGCAGCAGCCTCAACAAGCGCCTTATGCAGTTCCATAGCCTTATCCATCTGGTCAGCAGGGATATCCTCAATAATAGGCTCACCACCTTCTGGCTTCCAACTATATTTCTTCATCAACAGAACGTCAATCAAACTGTTGAAACTGGGACCTGTTTCGATAGGATACTGCACTGGAACACACTTTGATCCATAAATCTCCTGCATATTGGAGATGAGGTTATCAAAGTCGCACTTGTCAGAATCTAACTGGTTAATAAGGAAGATAACAGGCTTCTTGAGTTTTTCGGTATAGCGGAAATTGTTCTGTGTTCCTACCTCTGGTCCATACTGACCATTGATAAGAATAACAGCCTCATCGGTTACATTAAGTGCAGTAATAGCGCCACCTACGAAGTCATCACTACCGGGACAATCAATAATATTCAGCTTCTTATTATTCCACTCAACATGGAATACTGTTGGGAACACTGAGTAGCCATACTCCTGCTCAACAGGGAAATAATCGCTAACAGTATTCTTTGCTTCTACTGAACCGCGGCGCTTAATGACACCAGCTTCGAACAACATACTTTCGGCAAGAGTAGTCTTGCCGCTACCGGCACTGCCAACCAAGGCAATGTTCTTAATCTCGTTTGTCTGATATACTCTCATATCTGATAGATTTAAGCTGTTAGTAATAATTT
>CAMUQM010000292.1 GCA_947095945.1 uncultured Prevotella sp. | reverse complement strand
GATTATGAAAATACCATCAGAGTTTGACCCTATCCGTCCGTTTGAGCCGGAAGAACTACCGGCAGTCTATGATCGGATTCTTGCTGATAAGCAGTTTCAAATGGTGCTGGCATACCTCTACCCTGATGTTCCAGCAGAGGCGATAGCAAAGAAGATGCACGCTTGCAAGACAAATCTTGAATTCCAGAAAGCCTTCTGCTATCCTTTCCTCCAGCGTCTTGTCATGGAGTTGAGCTTAGGCTGTAGCATAGATGCGGTGAATATCAACACCCGCAATCGCTACACTTTCGTCAGCAACCATCGCGACATTGTACTCGACTCTGCCTTCCTCGACAAGCTACTCATTGACGTTGGCTTTACCACTACTTGTGAGATTGCTATCGGCGATAACCTCCTTTCGCAGGACTGGGTGCGTGACTTAGTGCGTATCAACAAGTCGTTTACCGTAGAGCGTGCTCTCCATTCTGTTGAGATGCTACGTGCCAGCAAGCGCATGTCGGAGTATATCCACTTCGCTATTGCTGAAAAGAACGAGAACGTATGGATTGCTCAGAGACAAGGAAGAGCCAAGAATTCAAACGATCTTACACAGCCAGCTATCCTGAAGATGATGGCAATGGGCGGTGAAGGCACTATCATTGAGCGCTTGAAACAGCTGCACATCGTTCCGTTGGCTATCTCATACGAATACGACCCATGCGATTACCTCAAGGCACGTGAGTATCAATTGCGCCGTGACATACCTTACTGGAAGAAGACAGCTGAGGACGATCTTGAGAGTATGTTAGTAGGTATCAAGGGCTACAAGGGACATATCTTCTACAAATGTGCGCCGTGTATTGACGAATGGCTTGACACTGTAGACGAGGAACTGCCAAAGAACAAACTCTTCGACGTAATCGCAGCACATATCGATCACGAAATCCACTGCAACTACAAACTCTATCCAATCAACTATGTGGCATTAGATATGATTCAGGACACACGTGTTTACGAAGAGTATTATACAGCAGAAGACTATCAGAACTTCGAAACTTATCTTGATGGTCAGATTGAGAAGATTGATATAGAGAACCGTGACGATAAGTTCTTACGTACTTGTCTCTTGACACAGTATGCTTATCCTGCAAAGAATTATATTGCTGCATCATCTGAAAACGGTCGTTTTAAATCACTACTGAACCGTCTCACCTTCAAAAAATAAAGCTCTGTGAACGGCTTCAGAAAGACAACTTACAGCATATTGACTATGGTAACGGCACTCGTGTTGTTACTCATAGTCACTGCTTGTGAGCATAACTTCTATGAGACAGGCGATAGCGAACTGTCTTATCTACACACCGACTTTGTTGAAGCGCAGACTAACGAACTATCAGCTTTCGTTTCAGCAACTACTGACGATGGAACACAACTGACTTTAAAACCTGCAGTAAAGGAGCAATGGGCAACAAGACCTGACACTACTTACCGCGCTTTGCTATATTATAATAAGGTAGAGAATGGCGTTACGTCATCGTTTGCCATCAGTCCTGTTGCTGTCTTGCGACCACGCTTAGCACTTGACTTCCCTACAGTATACACCGACCCTGTTGGTTTTGAAAGTGTATGGATGAGCAAGAATCGTAAATATCTGAACCTTACTCTTACTTTGAAGACTGGAAAGACCGAAGACAAAAAAGCTGCTCAAACTTTAGCTATTGTCTGTGACTCCATAAAAGAAATGCCTTCTGGTGGGCGCTCGTTCTATCTCCGACTATATCATCACCAGAATGGAGTACCTGAATATTACAGCAGACGTGTCTTCACAAGTATTCCTTTGACTGGTTTTAAGCAGAAAGATTCTATCTATCTGAATATTAACACTTATAAGGGAAAAATCAGTAAGCGCCTTGCTTACTAATTCTGTAAGCAGAATTCAATTTACAACTATGTCTTACAGCTCTGTTATTTGCTGTAAAACATCATCAACAACCCAACATAAAGGTAGGAATATAAGGCTTATCTATCTGCTAACAATTGCTTTATGATAGATTTAGAGGCCATATATTCCTACTTTACCTATTATCCTTTTCGACCGAAAAGAGAAGCTATTCCAAATTACTTTCATGAAAAAAAATACTTCTGGTCACGTAAATAAATATTTTTGTTCATGAAGAAAAATATTTCTTCTCACGTAAATAATTATTTCTTCTCACGTAAATAATTATTTCTTTTCATGAAAATAATTCTCCAAAGGAAGCAAAGTGCGCATCCGAGGGAACATTTATAATAAATAACAAAGGGGTGGTTGCCCTGTTGGTGATGCCTCTTTATTTCTTATTGTAATACAAAGTGCGCATCTGAGGGAACATTTGTAATTAATAACAAAGGGGTAGTTGCTCTGTTGGTAATTGCCTCTTAATTTTTTATTGTAATACAAAGTACGTATCTGAGGGAACATTTATAATAAATAATAAAGAGGTGGTTGCCCTGTTGGTAACCACCTCTTTATTTCTTGTTAATATGTAGATTATAGACAGCCTGAGTATTTTATTAACGTACGATAGATTTTTATTATTCATTAATATTAGGCTTGCTATAATATATCTCTTCGTTTTTCAGACTTATTTCAACTTAGCTTCAAGATTCTTCAGCATGTCAACAGTCATTGCATCGAGGTCATACTGAGGCTTCCAATCCCATTCAGCGCGTGCGCAACTGTCGTCAA
>CAMUQM010000291.1 GCA_947095945.1 uncultured Prevotella sp. | reverse complement strand
CCTTCTGCATCATATTTTGCACCGGGATTAGTAACTACTTCGATAGATTTCACAGCCGAAGCAGGCATAGCCTTGAATATCTGTGAAGGATTGGAAGAGAACATTACGTTAGGTTTTCCGTCCACATAAACCTTAAAGGAACCTTGTCCGTTGACGGTAATGTTATCCTGTCCATCCACTGTTACCATCGGAACCTTACGCAACATATCAAGTACAGTGTTTGTCTTGACATCATTGTCGCTTTGTACATCGTAGGTCATCTTGTCGGTTTCCATCTTTACAAGCGGCTTCTGTGCCACTACTTCGACACCCTTCAACTGCTTTGTATCGTCTTGTACAAGGAGATTTCCAAGGTCAATTGTACCGCCTGTTACCGTAAGTTGTACCTTACGCAGAACTTCCTTACGACCCATTGAAGTAAAAGAAACGAGATAACTGCCCTGTCCTGTTACCTTTTGAGAGAACTTTCCGTCCTTTGCTGTCACCGACATAGCCACTGGTGTCTCGCTCTTCTTGCCTTTGTAGACTCTGATAGTGGCATAAGGCTCACCCTCATGGGTAAGGGAATCGAGCAATACACCTGATATTGTTGATGTCTGACCATGTACGGCTATAGCAATAGCCATCATACCTAAAGTAAAGATTAACTTACTAACTTTCATATTTTCTATGGTTTAACGGCTGCAAAGATGATATGAATATACTACAAAGACATTTCCTATTACGATAAATAACATCAATTATACCATTATCAATCACCTTACCAGTAGTGTTTTACACATAATTTATGTGTGTATTATTCTGTGCAAAACTAACAATAATATTCTGATAAAACAAGTTTTGAAAGTAAAAATAACGCTCTTGAAAATGATTTTTTATGAAGAAGTTTTTCTTTATAAAAATAATTCTATAGGCTTATCAGCCTTCTTTTTAATGATTAATAAGCCCTAAATCAATGTCTTATTATACAAATAATATCAGAGTTTTATTGTAACTTTGCAATACTTTACACAAATGAAAGCTTTACACAATAAAACAAGACAATATCTGAGGGACTTGTTAAGGCAATCCTCAAAAAGAAAAATACCTTGTAAAGCAGCTTTCTTTTGATAAAGGAAATTGGACAAATTTAGAAACTGAAGAGATAATGATATTACTGAGCTTCGATACAGAAGAGTTTGATGTACCACGTGAACATGGGGTAGACTTCTCACTTGAAGAGGGTATAAAGGTATCCGTAGAGGGTACAAATCGCATCCTCGACATACTAAAGGCAAACAATGTCTGTGCTACCTTCTTCTGTACAGGTAACTTTGCTGAACTGGCGCCAGAAGTCATGGAACGCATAAAGAACGAAGGTCACGAGGTCGCTTGCCATGGTGTTGACCACTGGAAGCCACAGCCTGAGGACGTTTTCCGCTCTAAGGAAATCATCGAACGCATAACCGGTGTGAAGGTTGCGGGCTATCGTCAGCCACGTATGTTCCCCGTATCAGATGAGGATATAGAGAAGGCTGGCTACCTTTATAACTCTTCTTTGAATCCTGCTTTTATACCGGGTCGATATATGCACCTCACCACTCCACGTACATGGTTTATGCAAGGTAAGGTAATGCAGATACCTGCCAGCGTTAGTCCTCACCTACGCATCCCGCTCTTTTGGCTGTCTATGCACAACTTCCCAGAGTGGTTCTATCTTCGTTTGGTACGGCAAGTATTGCACCATGATGGCTATTTCGTGACTTATTTCCACCCATGGGAGTTCTATGATCTCAAGTCACATCCAGAGTTTAAGATGCCTTTCATCATTAAGAACCACAGTGGACACGAATTAGAACAGCGTCTCGACCGCTTTATTAAGGCAATGAAAGCAGACAAACAGGAGTTTATTACCTATGTAGACTTTGTCCACCGACAGAAGAAATAAGTACATGCCCTGCGCTGAATAGCAGACAGCAGGAACCGAGAATTTCTTAAGAAACATCCCAACAGGCAGAATAAAAGATATGATAAAACTTGCAACAGTCTCTCCATGTTACAACGAGGAAGAGGTTTTAGAACAGTCGGCAGCACAGCTTATAGCGCTATTCGACGAACTCATCAGTCAAGGAAAGATTTCCGATGACTCGATGATTGTATTTGTCAATGATGGAAGCCGTGACCGAACATGGGAAATTATCCAACAGCTCCACAAGCAATATCCACGTATAAAGGGTATCAATCTTGCCCATAACGTGGGACATCAGAATGCTATTATGGCAGGAATGATGACCGCAAAGGACTGGGCAGATGCTGTTATCACACTTGATGCCGACCTGCAAGATGACTATAAGAAATGTATTCCACAGATGGTTGATGCCTTTGAGGAAGGCAATGAGATTGTCTATGGGGTGAAGGTTTCGCGCAAGGCAGACCCAATGTTGAAACGTATGTCTGCACAAGCGTTCTACCATCTACAAGAAACGATGGGTGTGAACAGTATTTTCAATCATGCAGACTTCCGCTTGATGAGCCGCAAAGCATTGAATATGCTCTCTGGATATAAGGAGCGTAACCTCTATTTGCGTGGACTCATCCCTTCTATCGGACTAAAATCAACAACGGTTGACGACCGTATTAGCGAGCGTAAGGCAGGTACATCTAAGTACACATTACGAAAGATGCTCAGTTTAGCATTGGACGGTATTACGTCATTCTCCGTGAAACCTATCTATT
>CAMUQM010000290.1 GCA_947095945.1 uncultured Prevotella sp. | reverse complement strand
GCTTTGGATGGGTTTAGAGAGGCTTTCATAAAAGGATAAACAAACACAATGCAAAGTCAATTTTCAAGAACTGAGATGCTTCTCGGTAGACCTGCTATCGACACGTTGAAAGGTAGTCGAGTAGCAGTCTTCGGTATTGGTGGAGTGGGAGGATATGTTGTTGAGGTACTTGCACGTAGTGGTGTGGGTGCTATTGACATTATTGACAATGATACAGTGTGTATTACGAATGTCAACCGACAGCTTCTGACCACTACAAAGAACGTTGGAAAGAATAAGGTCGATGTTGCAGAAGAACGTATCCACGATATCAACCCCGATTGTATTGTGCGGAAGTATCAGACTTTTTATCTTCCAGAGACAGCAGACCAGTTCGACTTCTCCCTTTATGATTATGTTGTTGACTGCATCGATACGGTTAAGGCAAAGATAGATCTTGTTTATCGTTGTCATGAGGTTAAAACCCCCTTACTCTCTTGTATGGGTGCAGCATTCAAACTCGACCCCACTCAGTTCTGTGTAACTGACCTCTTCAAAACCATCAATGACCCATTAGCAAAGGTGATTCGCAAGAAGCTTCGCAAGTCAAATATTAAACATCTAAAGGTTGTTTATAGTCCCGAAGAGCCGCTTACAAGTATCGAGTTTCCTGATGATTCTGTAAGTAGCACTGATGCAAGTGAGGACCAGACAACTCGCAGCGTTCCAAGCTCAAATGCTTGGGTACCAGCTGCAGCAGGACTGATTGCAGGTGGTGAGGTTGTGAAAGACCTTATCAAGGCAGCCAATACTATGCGTATCTTTCCAGAAGATGAGGCAACCAGCGAACCTGTTCGCATCGCTCGTAAGCGTGCAGAGAAGATGCAGGAGGAAAGTAAACGACTCAAGGAGGATAAGACACGAGGCGTCAAGTAGTGTTTTTGTGTAGAGTTTAACCGAATAATGTTCAATTTAGTTTGCTGTCATTTTAACATTTGCTTGAATAATACTTATTATCAGTTATTTATAAGTATAGTTTAGGTGACAGGAATGACAGCAAACTTTTAATTTGATGTCACGTTCAGATTCTCATTCATTCTCTTAACTGGAATAATGATACAATGGTAAATAAAACTCTGTATACCGATGAATGAGAGCTATAATTCTTGTTTATAAGCTACGTATTTATGCTCAGCACTTGTGGTGTTTATGCTCAGCACATATTGTGCTGATGCTTAGCACCAATGGTGCGGAGGGTTAACTCCCTATTAAAATGATACTTTGTAATAGGGAGTAACTTGTAGATTAACTTGTAAGTTTGTTGAAGTTGCGGAATAATTATAGGAATATTATTACCAGTTAATTCCAAATCCGATGCTTGCAAAGATTATAGTTCTGTCTTTGTAGAGATTTGTTCGTGAGTTGTAATGGCGGACGCCCAATCCGAATCTTGGCTTTACTTTGCAAGTTCCCAAGTCGGTGAACGCCATTGCCTCATAGTAGTCATATTTCCAATCACTATTTTTTCGTTTCATATTGCTACCATATCCGATTTGTGCACCAATATTACAATTTTCTGAGTGATAGACTACGTAGCCAAGATTTAAGCCTACAATGTGACTATGAGCATAGTCTTTTATACCATTCTCTTTAAAAAGAGCGATAGCGTTCTCATATCTAAGGTCTGCATATAGGTTATTGGTAATATTGTAACCTAAGTCGCAACAAAGTTCGTAGGGCTTAAACTGTTTTGAAAGGGCTGAACCTTGAACCTGCATTACAGTCCTAAATGTCCCTTTCTGTGAGAATGCTGCTATTGGGATTAGTAATAGGAAGAGAAGAATAAGTTTTTGTCTCGTTTTTGAAACAAGGAACTCTGCGTAAGATAGTTTTCTCATTGTAACTGGATTTACTCAAATAATTAATATTCGTTACAAAAATAGAAAATATAATGTTTCATGCCAAGTCTTTTAGGTGACATTACTTGAAAGATTATTAGCTTTTAACGAAGTTCGAGTATTGATAGGTAAGTGAGGTATAGATTAGATGGGTTTGTATGTGAATTAATTTTCTGTCATTCCTGTCACTCTTTGTGAGTTCTTAAATGCTTAATATATAGGAATTTAATGAGAAATGTTAAAATGATAGCAAACGAAATTATACTTATATTTGGGTTTAAGCTTAACTCTGTGATAGTATTATGGTATAACAAAGAACACTCCTAACGAATAATTTATTTGGCGGATGGTGATTCAAACTCGTATACAACCTTTACCGCTTTGTCACGTGATAATTGTCCAGGGTTGGTTCCGGGTTCTCCTTCTGGTACTTCACGATGATAGAATGCATAGAATTGAGTCCAAGCGTCTAATATTTTTCCGTCTTTATCGTGGAAAGACATAGGGATTGTTGAGAAAATAGGTTGGCCGTGGTGGTCAACAAATGATTTCTGGACCAATTCGCTACAATAGATTTCTTTGTCATCAGGCATATAGAAACGATCGTATGGTCGACCGAGGTAGCTTAATGCTTGCTTCATAGAAGTATTCATATCACAATCAACAATTACTCTACCTACAGCAATGTGCGGTTTTCCATCTTTCCATTTTGAACGATTAAGGAAGGTGGTAAGAGGGGTAAGTGACACTGGCTTGCCATATGCTTCTAATGCATAATCTGCGCTATCTGTATGATGGAAGATAGCCACGTGGTCAATCTTTAATCCATTAATGCCTTG
>CAMUQM010000289.1 GCA_947095945.1 uncultured Prevotella sp. | reverse complement strand
TCACTCCCCTCTCCACTCGGAGAGGGGCTGGGGGTGAGGCTATTTCCCCTCCAACTCCTTCTGCAAACGTATTATCTCATCACGATATTGCGCAGCCTGCAGGAAGTCAAGGTCTTTTGCAGCCTGCTTCATAAGAGTAGTTGTATTGGCAATACTCTTCTCCAACTGCGCCTTGCTCATCTTCGCAACAATCGGATCAGCAGCAAAGAGAACTCCATTACTTGGTTCAACGTATGCCTGTCCGACATTCCTACCGATAGCGGCTGTCTGTGCAGTAAGATTCGACTCACCACCCATTGGTAGTGTTCCCTTAATCGCTTTGACAATCTGTGTCGGTGTAATATTGTTTTTCTCGTTGTATTTCAGCTGCTTCGTACGTCTACGCATCGTTTCATCGATGGTCTTCTGCATACTCTCCGTAATGTTATCGGCATACATAATCACCTTTCCATTCACGTTACGAGCCGCACGTCCTGCCGTCTGTGTCAAACTTCTATGACTACGGAGAAAGCCTTCTTTATCAGCATCAAGGATAGCAACCAAAGAAACCTCTGGCAAATCCAATCCTTCACGCAACAAGTTGACACCCACAAGGACATCATAGACACCCGCTCGAAGGTCGTTAATAATCTTAATGCGGTCAAGACTGGCTACATCACTATGAATATAAGCCGTACGGATATCGTGATTCAGCAAGTATTCGGTCAATTCCTCCGCCATTCGTTTGGTCAGTGTTGTCACTAACACACGCTCTTCCTTCTCTGCACGGATTACAATTTCATTCATCAAGTCGTCAATCTGATTCTCTGATGGACGCACCTCTATCTCTGGATCGAGCAAACCAGTAGGACGGATAAGCTGCTCTACTACAACACCTTCCGACTCTGCCAACTCGAAGTCAGCTGGGGTTGCCGACACATAGATAATCTGATGAATCAAATCATGGAACTCTTCAAAACGCAGTGGACGGTTGTCAAAGGCTGCAGGAAGACGGAAACCATATTCAACAAGGTTGGTCTTACGCGCACGGTCGCCACCATACATGGCAGAAATCTGCGGTACACTCACGTGGCTCTCATCAATCACCATCAAGTAATCTTCTGGGAAAAAGTCTAACAAACAGTAAGGGCGCATTCCCGCCTCTCTACCATCAAAGTATCGTGAATAGTTCTCTATACCAGAGCAATGACCGAGTTCCTTAATCATCTCAATGTCATACTCCACACGTTCCTTGATGCGTTGTGCCTTGATGTTATCTCCTATCTCGGTGAAGAAATCAACCTGCTTCACCAAGTCATCTTGTATCTGTCGGATAGCTCCTTCGGTCTGTTCCTTAGACGTAACAAAGAGGTTAGCAGGATATATTTCGTAAGCATCAAAGGTAGCAAGGCGATGAAAGTCAACAGCATCCACCTCTTCGATTGAGTCTATCTCATCATCCCACCACGTGATACGCAGAACATTGTCGTTATAAGCCATCGCAATATCCACTGTATCGCCCTTCACACGGAAGTTTCCACGCTGTAATTCGATGTCATTACGCATATAAAGAGCATCTACCAAGCGCCTTAAAAAATCATTACGATCGATGACTTGTCCTTTCTTGATAGAAATAACATTCTCCTTCATCGCAATCGGTGCTCCCATACCATAGATACACGAAACGGAAGACACGACAATAACATCCTTACGACCTGACAACAAAGAAGATACAGCAGACAAACGCAGCTTATCAATCTCGTCATTAATCGCAAGATCTTTCTCAATATAGGTATCCGTCACAGGCATATACGCCTCTGGCTGATAATAATCATAATAGGAAACATAATACTCCACAGCATTATCAGGGAAGAAAGCCTTCATCTCCTCATAAAGCTGTGCAGCCAAAGTCTTGTTATGCGACAAAATAAGTGTCGGCTTATTGACATTTGCAATTACGTTAGCAACAGTAAAAGTCTTACCCGAACCCGTCACACCCAACAGCACCTGACTCTTGTCGCCACGCTCCAATCCGTCCGTAAGTTCTCTGATTGCCTCAGGCTGGTCGCCCGTTGGTTTATATTTCGATGTTAATTTGAAGTCCATTTTCTACACGTAAAGTGAATCAATCTTTGATTGCAAAGATACAAAAAACCGCTGATAGTATATAATTAATAGTGATTTTTTGCTAAAAATGCAAACCTCCTTTGCGTATTTATAGAATAATATGTAACTTTGCAGTTCAAAGTCAAATTATGAATAAAAGAATTCTCATTGGCATTTGCACTGTTTTACTGTTGACAAGTTGCGCACACGAATATAATCAAGTCTACAAGACAACTAACAACGATTATAAATACGAATTTGCAAAGGAATGCTTTGCAAAGGGAAAGTATGGCTTTGCCGTACCTCTTTTGCAAGACCTTGTGACTATCGAGAAAGGTACTGATAACGCACAGGAATGTCTCTATATGCTCGCTATGGCGGAGTATGGTTTGAAAGATTATCAAGCTGCTTCAGAAACATTCAAGAAGTATTACCAGACTTATCCACGTGGTCAGTATGCTGAAATGGCATCGTTCTACATCGGACAGAGCCTTTATGAAGGTACGCCAGAGCCACGTCTTGACCAGACTCCTACCGTTGCAGCCATCGCAGCTTTCCAAGAATATTTGGACATCTTCCCAAATGGCAAGATGAAAGAAACTGCTCAGCAACGCCTCTTTGCTTTGCAGGATAAACTTAT
>CAMUQM010000288.1 GCA_947095945.1 uncultured Prevotella sp. | reverse complement strand
CCAGCACTGTTGCAATGCTGGCACAGAACAGAACCGTTACAGGTACGCTCTACGATGCAGAGTTAAAGGAGAAAGTACCATTTGCTGTTGTTCAGCTGTTGAAGCAGGACAGCAGTTATGTTATTGGTGCTACATCAGATGAAGCGGGAAACTTTAAGATTACAGCTCCTACAAACGGGCGATTCATTTTAAAAGTATCGTATGTAGGCTACAAGACTATTTTTCAAAACATTACGATTGCCAATGAGCAAGACGTATCAGTAGGTCAGTTAGAATTCCAAGTAGACTCACGCACACTGAAAGAAGTAAAAGTTGTGGCAAGTGCTCCGAAAGTTGTTGTAAAAGCAGACACTTTCCAGTACAATGCTTCGGCTTATCGTGTCCCAGAAGGCTCAACGATTGAAGCCCTCGTAAAGAAGTTGCCGGGTGCGGAGGTGTCAAGCGACGGAACTATTAAGATTAATGGTAAAGAGGTAAAGAAGATTCTTGTTGATGGAAAAGAGTTCATGGTGGGCGATACTAAGACCGCTATGAAGAACCTCCCAACCTCTATCGTACAAACCATTAAGGCTTACGACCAAAAGAGCGACTTGAGCCGTGTGACGGGTATCGATGATGGTAACGAGTCAACGGTGCTCGACTTTGGTGTCAAGCCGGGAATGAACAAGGGTTTATTCTCAAATATTGACTTGGGTATCGGAACAGAGGGGCGATATTCTGAAAAGGCAATGGGTGCTTATTTCAACAACAAGTTCCGTATGATGGGCTTTGCATCAGCCAATAATGTCAATGACATGGGCTTCGGTGGTGGTCCACGTGGTGGCTTTGGTGGCGTAAGACAGGGCTTGAACGCAACAAAGATGGTGGGTCTGAACATGAACTATGACAACGGTACAACCTTGCAGTGGGACGGTAGCGTACGTTGGAACCATTCTAATGGCGACCTAAACTCACGTGTAGCAAGCGAGAACTTCGTGGCACAACAGGGTTCTTTTGCTAACCGCCTTTCACAAGAATACACAAGAACAAACTCTTGGGACGGTCGTTTCCGCTTGGAATGGCGCCCTGACTCTATGTGGAATATCATGTTCCGTCCAAACATCAGACTAAGTAAGAGCGATGGACAAACTGTTAGCACATCTGCAGCCTACAACGCTGACCCATACGATACCGTTGACGACCCATTGTCATCAACTTCTATCGCACAGCTAAAATCACTGGGCTTGATGATGAACACTCAGCATAATATGACAATAAGCTATGGTAACACCACCTCTTTGGGTGCAATGTTACAGGTAAACCGCAAGCTCTCAAGCAACGGACGAAACATTACTTTGCGTGTAGATGGTAACTATAGTGATTCGGATTCAAAAACATTCTCAACACAAGACATCCAGTATTTCCAGTTGCAAGATGCACTCGGAAACGACTCTATCTATCGTGCATATCGTTATAACCTTATGCCAACAAAGAGTTGGGACTATGCTTTGCAGGCAACTTATAGTGAACCAATAGCCCGCAAAACCTACCTGCAGTTCAGCTACCAGTTTAAGTATGGCTTCTCAAAGAGCGATCGTGACACCTACGACCTCTCTGCTATGCCATCAGGAACCTTCGGTAGTCTGCAACCAGCTTACCGTTCATGGGATAACTATCTCGGATTGCTAACCAACCCATTGGCAAGTTATCTCGATGATAATCTGAGCCGTTACTCTGAGTATCGCACTTATACACACGACATGCAGGTAATGATGCGAATGATTCGTGACAAGTGGAAGATGAACGTGGGTGTGATGCTCCAGCCACAGCGTTCTACCTATATGCAGGATTACCTTGGTGTACACGTTGACACAGCACGCACAGTATTCAACTGGAGTCCTACTTTCGACTTCCGTTACAAGTTCAGTGAGCAGAGCAACCTGCGTATCAACTATAAAGGTACGATAACTCAGCCTACGATGAGTCAGTTGCTCAGCATTGTCGACAACACAGACCCACAGAACATATCTGTTGGTAACCCGGGACTGAAACCAGCCTTCACCAATAATTTCCGCTTGTTCTATAACACTTACAAGCAGAGTCACTCACAGGCATTGATGACCTTTGCCAATTTCTCAACAACACGAAATGCTATCGGCAATAGTGTTACATACGATGCAATCACGGGTGCACGTACAATTCAGCCAGTGAACGTAAATGGTAACTGGGATGCTGATGCAGGATTAATGTATAACACAAGTATCGACTCAGCTGGAGTATGGAATCTCCACACCTTCACACGTGCTAACTTCAATCGCTACGTCAGCTATCTGCAGCTTAACAGAACAAGCAACTTAGAGAAGAATATCACTAAGTCGTTGACCTTTGGCGAGCGACTCGCTGCCAGCTATCGCACCTCATGGTTAGAGTTAGAGTTAGATGGTTCGGTTGACTATACTCGCACAAAAAATAATCTCCAGAGCGTTAGCAATCTGCGCACATGGCAGTTTGCATACGGTGGTACGTTGAGTCTTAACCTCCCTTGGAACATGAGTATCTCGACAGACCTTCATCAGAACAGCCGTCGTGGATATAGCGATGCTGCTTTGAATACCAACGAGCTGCTTTGGAATGCGCAAATCTCACAGAGCTTGCTGACAGGCAATGCACTGACCTTTAGTCTGCAACTCTATGACATCTTACGTCAGCAGAGCAACCTCTCACGTGTCATCAACTCCGTGAGTCGTACAGATACTGAATACAA
>CAMUQM010000287.1 GCA_947095945.1 uncultured Prevotella sp. | reverse complement strand
TTTTTATATTTGTTAAGTCTTTGGGTGTTATTGTATTTCTTCTTTATATAGTTGCCTTAGCATCTCGAGTAATCTTAGGGTCATAGTTTTCTTAGTTTTCCTTATCTTTATAAGGCTGAGAACGCTCTCATCTCTCAGCCCAGTCGCTCCTATCCAAGTTTCTATACCCTATTGCCTCAGCGATATGCTGTACTTGTACAACCTCAGACTCTTCCAAGTCGGCTATCGAACGCGCTACTTTTAGGATTCTGTTATAGGCACGAGCAGACAGCTTCAAACGCTCCATGGCATCACGAAGCAACTTGATAGAAGCTTCATCAGGCTCAGCAAACTCATGAATCATACGCTCAGTCATCTGTGCGTTACAATGAATATTACGATAACTACTGAAGCGGTCGGTCTGAATAGCACGTGCACGGATAACCCGTTCACGAATGGCAGCACTTGCTTCGCCTGGTGTTGCCTGTGATATATCCTTGAAAGGGAGAGGAGCTATCTCACACTGAATATCTATTCTGTCCATTAACGGACCAGAAATCTTAGCAAGATACTTCTGAATCTGCCCTGGTGTACAAACACAATGATGCGTAGGATCAGCAAAATAGCCACAGGGACAAGGATTCATACTTGCCACAAACATAAAGCTACAAGGATAAGTAACAGTATATTTTGCACGTGAAATCGTTATGCGACGGTCTTCCAAAGGCTGACGAAGCACTTCTAATGTATGTTTGTTAAATTCTGGTAACTCATCACAAAAGAGCACCCCATTATGTGCAAGCGTTATTTCACCTGGCATCGGATTCGCTCCACCACCGACGAGTGCAACCTCAGAGATAGTATGGTGAGGACTACGGAAAGGACGTTGCGTAATCAATCCGGTGTCACGATGCAACTTTCCGGCTATGGAATGAATCTGTGTTGTTTCCAAACTCTCCGAAAGAGATAAAGGGGGGAGAATGGAGGGTAGGCGTTTTGCCATCATACTCTTACCACTTCCAGGTGGTCCAACCATGATAAGATTATGTCCACCAGCCGCAGCTACCTCTAATGCTCGCTTTACATTCTCTTGTCCACGCACATCAGCAAAGTCGAGATCGAAAGCATATTGATGCTCATAAAACTCTTTACGAGTATCGACAAAGCATGGTTCTGGGGTCGATGTACCATTAAGAAAGTCAATAACTTGCAGGATATCATCCATTCCATAAACCTCTAATGTGTCTACGACTGCCGCTTCATGTTCATTCGCTTTCGGTACAATAATACCTTTGAACTTCTCTGCACGTGCCTTTATGGCTATGGGCAGCACACCTTTAACAGGCTGCAACGTACCATCGAGGCTCAATTCCCCAACAAGCATAAACTCACGTAAACGGTCACAACTCATCTTCTCATTGGCAGCCAAGATAGCAATTGCCAATGGGAGATCGAAACTGGAACCTTCCTTCTTGAGGTCAGCAGGAGCAAGATTAGCAGTGATATCAGCTACAGGAAACTTATAGCCATTGTTAAGAAGTGCTGCAGCAATACGATCATGGCTTTCCTTTACCGCTCCATCAGCAAGACCGGTAAGATGGAACAAGACGCCCCGAGTGATACTAACTTCAACTGTTACGGTGGTGACTTCCATTCCGTTGACAGCTGCACAGAATGTTTTTACAAGCACAATATTGGTTTTTAGTCGGTGCCATAACGCTGACGGATGGTATTAGCAGTGATATTTCTTTCAACAACTTTTCCGTTGCGAATGACGATATTATCAGGTATGGTATTTAGTCCAAAGGTTTTGAGCAGAGGTGTGTTAAGTAGCTTTCCATCACAAACATTGAAAAACTCAATCCCGTCACGCTCTAATGTTTGTCTTACTTCCTTAGGATTAGCATCCACACAGATTCCCAAAGCACCTATCTTTCCAGCTTTCACGGCATCATTCAACGCACGCTGAATATCAAGACTTTCGTAACTCCATGCAGCCCAAGTATTGATGATAATAACACTCTTGCCTTGAAAAGACGCATTATTAACCATCTTTCCATTGACATCCTTAGCTGAAAACTTAGGCATCATACTACCGACTGGTAGCGAACCAAGTTCAGTTAATTGTCGTTGGAGACGTTTCAAATTGGCATTACCAGGCTGTTCTTTTATTAATAATGACAAAAGTTTCGTAGCCTGCTTATAGTCAGGACTTTCTGTTTGGACAAGATAACGATTGAGCAAATACACGCTTACAACAGACTCTGGATGGTCATTAATAAACTGTAAAGCATACTTCAACTCCTCTGGGGGTGAAACACTTGCTATCTGTTTACGAAACTTAGTCATTAACTCATTCTCTTTCGTTCCCTCCACCTCCATCTCTTTCAAGTGGGAAGCATCCGCTTTCACTTCAACCGCTTCACTTGGTTCGGCAAAGATAGGCTGTATAGAAAAATTAGGAAACTTGATTATCAGCGTAGAAGGTTTACTGCAAGGCTTTTCATAAGAGAAGCGACCAGCCTCAATCTTGATTGTATCCAAACCATCGATACCACCATCAGGACTATAAACATAAAGCTCGCCTTGATTCATGTGCAAGAAGCGTCCCTCTATCTTGAAGTAACCGCTACGGGTACCACAAGAAACTAACAGCAGGGAGAACAAGAGTATGTATGCTATTCGCTTCATGCGCATAGAGATTTAAGAAAAAAGTGCCGCGAGCGGGACTCGAACCCGCACAGCCATTACTGGCCAAGGGATTTTA
>CAMUQM010000286.1 GCA_947095945.1 uncultured Prevotella sp. | reverse complement strand
GTCAAAGGTCAAACAACGTTCTTCTGTTACCTTGTCTTCTAATACTCTGTCTCAGTTCCCCCTGTCGCTATTAACTTGTTCACCTGTCAACTCGTTAACTCGTCTACTCAAAAAAAGGATACCGCCGAAGCAATATCCTTTTTGTGAGAATTTATTTAGCAAAGTTTGTGGGACACACGAGACACGTATGTCCCGATGTTTTCAATTTGATTACAATGAACCGTTGTTTGCCTGACGAACCATCTCTGATGAAGCATAGAGGTAAACCTCTACACGGCGGTTAGCCTGACTAATAGTCTTATTCTCGATAGGGTTTGCACTACCAAAGCCCTGTACTGAACGAATCTGACTGCTGCTTACACCACGACCCTTGAGATAAGATGATACAGCATCAGCACGACGCTGTGACAATGGGAGGTTGATGTTGTCGTTACCAGAAGCATCAGTGTAACCCTGAATAGCAACGTCACAGTTAGAGTTGCGCTGCATCAAAGAAGCGAACTTTGTGAGGTCGTTCTTAGCAGATGCGCTGAGGTTTGAACCGTTCAATGGGAAGAGGATACCAGAGTCGAAGGTAACCTTCACACAGTCTAAACCATTAGCATCTGTCACCTTGTCGACACGTGCGTTTGGCAACTGCTGAGCTGCCTCGCGTGCTACCTTGTCCATGTGACGACCGATGAGGGCACCAGCACCAGCACCTACAGCACCACCGATAGCAGCACCAATGGCTGTACTCTTACCATTACGACCTATAATCTGACCAACGATGCCACCCAATGCTGCACCAGCACCGCCACCGATTAATGCACCTGAACCTTGTTTTGTCTGACAACTTACGACAGTGAGGAAACACATACCTACTGCCATCATTTTCATATTCTTCATAATCAAACGTACTTATTGATTAATATCTTTTACCTTCTGGCTTGGCTTTACAGCCGCACCTTAATTCATTTTAATTCGTGCAAAGTTAAACAAATATGTGCTGTATAGCATTCATTGCCAACATTTTTTTGTATTTTTGCAAAAAATAAAGCTAACTCGGCAAAGTGAAGCAAGTTTCGTTTGCACTCATTTGCATTATTTTCACAAAGGATAGGCTGGTATTAGCAAGTGGGAACGGGGTTCCCTTTGTTCTTGACTTTCTCAGCCGTATCTGTGTGCAAAGTTAGTGTTTCAAGGCATACTCGCAAAAGGGAAATGCCTATAATAGCATGGGAAATCCCCTAAAGGTGCAAAATAAAAAATAGAATAATATATTTATGGCAAAAGAACTGAAAGAAATGACCAAGAGAGCAGATAACTACTCTCAATGGTACAATGACTTGGTAATAAAGGCAGACTTGATTGAGCAGTCTGCTGTTCGTGGTTGTATGGTTATCAAGCCATACGGCTATGCTATCTGGGAGAAGATTCAAGCACAGCTTGACAAGATGTTTAAGGAGACAGGTGTACAGAATGCTTACTTCCCAATGCTGATTCCTAAGAGCTTCCTCTCTCGTGAGGCTGAGCACGTAAAGGGATTTGCCAAGGAGTGTGCCGTGGTTACTCACTACCGCTTAAAGGCTACAGAAGATGGTAATGCTGTGCAGGTTGACCCTAACGCAAAGTTAGAGGAGGAATTGATTATCCGCCCTACCAGTGAGACAATCATCTGGAATACCTATAAAAACTGGATTCACTCTTGGCGCGATCTGCCATTGATGTGCAACCAGTGGTGTAATGTTATGCGTTGGGAGATGCGTACACGTCCATTCCTTCGTACATCTGAGTTCCTCTGGCAGGAGGGTCACACCGCTCACGCTACACGTGAGGAGGCTGAGAAGGAGGCACAGACCATGTTGCGTGTCTACGCTGACTTCGCTGAGAAGTGGCTCGCTGTTCCTGTTGTACAGGGTGTGAAGAGTGAGACAGAACGTTTCGCTGGTGCGTTAGATACTTATACTATCGAGGCAATGATGCAGGACGGTAAGGCACTCCAGAGTGGTACTTCTCATTTCTTAGGTCAGAACTTCGCAAAGTCATTCGACGTTACCTTCCTTAACAAGGAGAACAAGCCAGAGTATGTATGGGCTACCTCATGGGGTGTTAGTACCCGACTGATTGGTGCGCTCATCATGACCCACTCTGATGATAACGGACTCGTTCTTCCTCCAAAGATTGCCCCTATTCAGGTGGTTATCGTACCTATCTTCAAGGGTGAGGAGCAGTTGAAGGAGCTCACAGACAAGTTGCAACCAGTTATTGATCAGCTCCGTGCGTTGGGTATCACCGTTAAGTATGACGATGCCGACAACAAACGCCCGGGCTTTAAGTTTGCTGACTACGAGTTGAAGGGTGTGCCAGTACGTCTCGCTATGGGTGGTCGTGACTTGGAGAACAACACTATCGAGGTGATGCGTCGTGACACATTAGAGAAGGAAAGTGTCAGCTTTGACGGTATTGTTGAGCGTATCAAGAACCTCCTCGACGAGATTCAGGACAACATCTTCAAGAAGGCTAAGGACTTCCGTGATGCTCATATCTACGAGTGTGAGAACTATGAGGAGTTCAAAGAGAAGGTGAAGGACGGTGGTTTCTTCCTCTGCCACTGGGATGGTACTGAGGAGACTGAGGCGAAGATTAAGGAAGACACGCAGGCAACTATCCGTTGTGTCCCTTATATGTTCGAGCAGACACCGGGCGTTGACATGGTAAGCGGCAAGCCTGCTAAGTATCGTGTTCTCATCGCAAGATCATACTAA
>CAMUQM010000285.1 GCA_947095945.1 uncultured Prevotella sp. | reverse complement strand
TTAAGAGTATGAAGAAGGTGGCTGGTACGTTGAAGATTGATATGGCACAGTATCGCGAGTTGGAGGCATTCTCTAAGTTCTCGTCTGATATGGACAAGGTTACAGCGATGACCCTCGACCGTGGACGTAAGAACAACCAGTTGCTTATCCAGCCACAGTACAGCCCAATGCCAGTGGGTGAGCAGATTGCCATCCTCTATTGTGGTGTGAACGGACTGATGCGCGATGTTCCTGTTGACCAGATTCGTCAGTGTCAGGAGCAATTCCTCGACAGCATGCGCACCGCTCATGCCGATGTCATCAGCGAACTGGCTTCTGGTAAGCTCGAAGATGCTTCTATCAAGGTAATCGAAGAAGTCATGGGCAATATTGCCGGACAATACAAATAAAGACAATACAGAATGGCATCCTTAAAGGAAATCAAGACTCGTATAGCCAGTGTTCAGAGTACTCGTAAGATTACGAGTGCGATGAAGATGGTTGCGTCGAGTAAGTTACACCATGCCCAGAATGCCATCGAGAGTATGCTTCCATATGCGGCTATGCTCGAACACATTCTCAAGGCTTTCCTTGTCTCTACTCCCGACACGGACACTCCGTTCGACGAGGAGAGACCTGTGAAACGTGTTGCCTTACTCGTGTTCTCCTCAAACAGTTCTCTCTGTGGTGGATTCAATGCGAATGTTATCAAGCTGATGCAGCAGACGATAGACGAATATCGTGCGCAGGGCTTGACCGACAAGGATATTGTCATCTATCCTGTAGGACGTAAGGTGTTTGAAACAGCTAAGAAGCGTGGATTTACTTGTGTATATCCTTATCCGCAACTTGCTGACAAACCAAATTCTGAGGAGTGCCGCAATATTGCCAAGGAGTTGGGGCAGAAATGGCTGGATGGCGAGTTTGACAAGGTGGAGATAATCTATCATCACTTCAAGAGTGCAGGAAGCCAGATTCTCCAGCGTAAGAATTTCCTTCCGATTGACCTTGAGGAAGAACTCAATGCCGACTCTACGCGTGATCTTTCATCACATATTTCGAGCAAGGCTGCACAGGAATATCTCAAGAGAAAAGGACAGTCTGAAACACAGAAGTCTAATAAAGAGGCTGTTGTTCCTCTGAATGATAACTTTATCATTGAGCCAGACCTGCGCACAGTCTTGACAGCATTGGTACCGAAACTGCTACATCACATGGTTTTTACTGCCCTTCTTGACAGTAATGCCTCTGAGCACGCAGCTCGAATGGTTGCTATGCAGACCGCAACAGATAATGCTGACGAACTGCTTCGTTCGCTCAACTTGCAGTATAACAAGTCACGTCAGGCAGCCATCACATCTGAGTTGCTTGATATCGTTGGCGGTACAGTAAATAACTAACTTCCTGCCTGTCCTCGGGATAGGTAGTGAAATCGTATCTAATAAAACAGGGACAAGCCTCCGCTTATCCCTGTTTTTTTATTGGGACAAAGGCTAATTTGTCCAATAATTTTATTAGCTCTATTAGGCTAATAATCCCCATTAGCCTAATAAGTCTTATTAGTCCAATACCCAAAACCTCTCTCTCTGTTCTGAATTTTATTTACAAAAACCCTTTCTTTCCCCTCCGAAATCTCTCAAAAATCCTTCTTAAAACAGAGTTTGTAACTAATTACCAATCAGCACTTTGCAAAGTCGTGCAAGAAAAGATGCTTAGTAAGGGTTCAAAAGGGCGTTAGTTAGAGTCTAAAAGGGCATCTATTGTAAGCCAATTGGGCGTAAATTCAATCGCTACTAAGCATCTTAGATTTTAGAAGCGTGACTTAATTTTTACAAAACAGAAGAGTCATGGGAACGGCTCGGAGGCGATAAAAGCAATAATCCCCTATTCCTCAAGCCGAACAACGACCGATTTTCCTTTTAGATGGAAAGGTTTTTCGAGGATTGCCGTATCATGTTTACGGATTGTCTCACCCTCAATACTGCAATCTTCAAGGGCAAATACAATCGTTCGACGACTATCCGTGAATTGTGCTTCCACCATAATTCCCACCTCAACGCTGATACCGTGTCGCACAATGATATTAAAATCAACTGCTCCCTGCGTATTCTCCGAACTTACTTTCTCATCACCTTCAAACTCATACAAAGCATTGTGAAACAAAGTTATACGTCGTCCTTCTTTTATCAGCGTTATCTCTCCCTCCAAAGGTAGGATATAGCGGGTGAAACCCGTGAAATCTGAGAAATCGCTCGCCACATCATTGATAATGGCAGACGAGATACGCACATCGAAATGCCGTGCTGACAAATCGCCGTCAGCAGGTGAGATAAAAATCTGACGTGTGACACCACCCTTCCATGTAGTAGTCTTGTAGGTTGATTGTGGGAGTGTGTTCATAATAAAAAAGTCTCACCCCCCAACCCCCTCTCCTGCAGAGAGGGGGAGTGCTGGGTACAATTTGCTTGGGAATTATAAAATACTTGCCCTCAACAAATTTGTTTAGGAGTGAGAAAAATACTTATATTTACTTGGATATGTCAAGAATTCACCCTTACCAAATTTTCTTAGGAGTGATAGAAAGCCTTTCCCTTACCAATAGGGGTATCTTGGTAATTACGCCCCTCTCCTTTTGGAGAGGGGACGGGGGTGAGGCTTTTTTACTTCTTGATAACCTTCACGGTCTTGTAAACCTTACCGTCCTTAAGTACCTGTACGAGGTACATACCCTTTGCACCAGTGATAGCTACGTTTACTACCTGCCCCTGTG
>CAMUQM010000284.1 GCA_947095945.1 uncultured Prevotella sp. | reverse complement strand
GATCTTGATGTGCGTGAGGCTTATAATCATTCTGTTAGTGGTGTGACGGCATTGAACCTAAAGCGTAAGAACTTCTTTTTGGATGGTCTCGACTTTGATTTTGATATAGGGTATGTCGTTGGACGATATGGATTATGCGATAAAGCGTCAAATCGTTATGATTGGGACGGAAACAAGTTGCCTGCGGTCTCTCCATACGGAGGAGAGCTGAATAACTTCCCTTCTGATGGAAGAAATCGGTCGAACGAGTTGATATCTAAGCTTAATTTGGGATATACCATAGATAAGCATCATGGCATTAATCTGAATGTTTACTTTGATAGGAATTCACTTCATCCAAATGATTCCTTAATGGATAAGGCTTTGGGATTTCAATCAAATTTCCCCAGTAAGATGAAAACCTTAACAACGGGCTTGTCATACGATCTGACTCTCTTTGATGGTCGTTTCCAGAATGCTTTTACTTTAAAGAACTTTATTTTCTCATCTCATTCCCGTAGCATAGATGTTTATTCGGTACGTGCACCAGAGCCCGTAAAAGTGTCTAAATCTTATTTTGGTTTTAGTGATGCTTTTCGTTATAAGTTTACAGACGACTTGATGCTAAAGGCCTCTTTTAATTCAGAGGTGCGAATACCTACAAGTGAGGAGTTGATCGGTAATGGATATTCTATCCTCGCATCCCCAGCTTTGAAGCCTGAACGTACATCTGGTGTCAATCTTGGTATGCTTTATCGTCACTTAAAACAAGATGGTGGACTTGTTGAGATAGAGTTGAATGGTTTTTATAATCAGTTGAAAGACATGATAAGGTTCACTCCTGATATGATTCCTACGATGGCTCGCTATCGTAACTTTGGTAGTGTTCGTACGAGAGGTGTTGAACTTGATGTTAAAGGTGATGTCTGTCCAGTACTTTATCTTTATGCGAATGGTACTTATCAAGACCTTCGTGACGTGAGAAAACTAACTCCAGGTACTACTGTCGAAAATCCTACCTATATGAAACGTATCCCAAATGTACCTTATCTGTTAGCAAACTTTGGAGCAGAGTTACATAAAGAGAATCTCTTTGGAGGTAAGAGGCAGAACACTCGTTTGCTTTTAGATGCCTCATACGTGCATAAGTATTTCTATGATTTTGAGATGAGTAAAAACCAAGATAAGAAGATTCCAGCTTCTTTGACTATGGATGCCGCTGTTGAGCATAGTTTTAAGAATGATCAGTGGATATTGACTTTTAAGATGAAGAATCTTGCTAATCGACGTGTTGTCTCAGAGTTTAACCGCCCATTGCCTGGCAGATATGTTGGAGTAAAGATTAGATATTTATTCAAATAGGATTATGGAATGTATGAAGCGGTGAACTTTCCAAGGCTCTAAAGCATGATAAAACGAAGTTCGTCAGTTTTTCATGTATTGCTATTACGCTTGATAATATGGTTCATAGATAATTTCTACAATAAATTACATAACAATGAAAAAGTTTAGTTCGTTTCTTTTTGCTGTTACTCTAACAGCTTTATTTACTGCTTGTAGCAGTAATAGTGATGATCCAACGCCTGCTCCTAAGCCAAATCCAGGTGATAAGGACTTCAATGGTGTTATTTTTGCTACGGGTATCACTAATCCGGAAGGCAATAGTGGTAATGTGTATCTACAAGCATTACCAAGTTTCTTGCCAGGTACTTATGACAATAGCAACAGTATTCCTTGTGGTTTTGGTTCTACACCTATTGTAACGGAGTCAGGGAGTGTCTATACCTTCCCTGACTATATGGGCAACACGAAAGCGGAGATTACACGTTACAAAATTAATGGTGATGGCACGTGGGTAAAGCAGGGAGCACTGTCTATTCCTGCCAGTGCTGCTGCTTGCAACATTGTGGAGGCAAGTAAGGAGAAAGCGTATGTCAGCTTGCAAGGTCTTGGTATAGTGAGGATATTTAATCCTACGACGATGACAAAGATTGCTGATATTGATCTCAATGACTTGAAACAGAAAGAGACGAGAGTCGCACCTGCTGCTATGATTATCCGTGATGGTAAACTTTTTGTCGGATTGAATCAGATGAATGGACAGTATATGCCTACGTGTAACAACATTGAACTGGCAATGATTGATGTGAAGACTGACAAGGTTGAAAAGCATATCGTTAACACATCTATAGAAATGTGCTTCGCCACACGTCCGATAGATGCAGGTTCTATCTTTATGGATGAAAATAAGGACATTTATATCAATTGTATCGGTTCGTTCGGCTTCATCCCAGGACTTAATGGTGGTATCGTACGCATAAAGAATGGTTCGACAGACGTCGATCCCGACTACTACATCCGTCTTGACAAGACTGAGGTTGCAGGTTTGACAACTAAGCATGCCGACTTCCTGGCAACGTTATTCTATGGTGGCAATGGAATAGCTTATGCCTATGCCAACTCATACGGTCTTGACCCTAATGGATTGAAGAATCCTTACGTCAGTCTTACCAATGTTCCTGTTGTCATCGACTTGAAGCAGAAGACGATGACTGTTATAAAGGGAATGGAAATCGGCAATCCACAAGGAATATCCATCGGCAAGCATAAGAACCTGATTGTCTTCGGAAGTGCCAACAAGAAGGCGAACGGATTTTACACCTATAACCCTGATACGAAAGAGGTGGTTGGTCCAGTCATACAGGTGAAAGGAAATCCGAGCTACTTCCATAGCTTCGAGAAGTAATGATTGTGACGAAAAAAAGAAAGGCAACCAACGAAA
>CAMUQM010000283.1 GCA_947095945.1 uncultured Prevotella sp. | reverse complement strand
CTACGATCAGCGGCAACGACAAAGAGATGAACAAAATCCTTGTAATGGCTGAAGCGTTAGAAAAATGGGATGAAGTATGTGGACAGTCTGCATAACTTCTATTAGCCATGTGTTAAAAGTCAATGGATATGGAGGACAAGAGGAAAAGCTAAATGAGAAAAGACTGTGCTTTAAGGGATGGGAAACTTTAGTATCTTAAAATACTTCCTATAAGTAAAATGAAAAAGCTTTAAATCCATATGTAATTTTTGAAAGGACTAACTTATTTATAAGTTATTCGTACGCTATCTACATAATATACATGGGGAAAAGGTTCCTTTAGCAAAAATCGTACTACGATATGATTGATGATCGAGTCCCCGTAAATATGATACAGGCTATCTGATTCTTGAGATGTTGGGATTTTTTGCTTACTTCCTTTACATTCTATTCTAATTCCACTACTTGTCCCTCTTCCTGCAGTACCCGTTGGAATATAATACAATACTGGGAGTTGTTTGGTGAGATAACCTTTCAAACTTCTGCTTCTCAAATCGCATATGCTATAAAAGATTAACCAAACTGCAAAAAACGCACAGCCTACAACATAAGAGTAGTAATGCAGTTTTTTCTTTATCCTAAGTATTATATAAGAAAATAGAAAAATCAAAATGTTTAATGATATCATATAGAAATATGTATCTATAATGACATTCGCTCCCATATAGAGTAGTATCAACAGCCCCGCTAAAGCCAAGAAACACCAAGTAGCTTCTTCCTTTAATATTTTTTTTAGATTCATCATTTCTTAATTTTTTTATAAATTACACTTCCAGCCTTTGATCCTGCATTCGTCCCTATACTATTAAAGAACCTTCTGGTATAGACTTTTCTCCTCATAGAACCTGCATGGATTGTAGCCTTTTTCAAATTGGCTTCGTATTTTTGACGCATAAAATTACTACCATGATGAGCCTTATGTCTATTCAACGTAACTTTAGCATCTTTAACAGCCTTCTTAGCACTTGAAAAAGAATCTTCCAGTTTTTTTGATAATTTACCCAATCCTGCTTCTGCTAGAGAACCACCAAGTGCTGAGAAAAATTCTTCTATAAAATCAACATTGCTTAGAGATTTCTCCTTCCATACATCTGCAGTGATATTCGTTACCATATTAACAGCTGTATTTACCAAAATCTTGGCAAGAGTAGAATTTCCAACTTTAATAGATGAAAGTTTCTTTATTAATTTTGTTGTAGAAGCACCAGAGACAACGAGGGACATAACTCCAGCAACAACTGCGTCTTTTCCTGCACCTTCCCAATCAATCTGGCTATAGGTTCGTTGTACATTTCCACCATTATAAATTAAGTTCTCAACAAAACTTGCACCTGCTGAAAAAACAAAAGTACCTACACCTTCAGTTATTGCGGACACAAAGTCTTGTCCATCAGTGTCCACCAATTTTATTGGGTTATCCAACGTATGTATATATCCGCTCGTTGTGACATATTTCTCAGCTAACGGATCAACTCCATACCATAGACTTGTCATAGGATTCATATACCTTGCACCGTAATAGTACAAACCTGTCTCTTCATCGAACTGTTTGCCATTGAACTTATACGGCTGTTCTTCACTACTACTATGCTCGTCAACCAACAGTTCACCATACGGTAGGTAAGCATCATACTGAGTGATATTGGCTTTATCGTCTGTGATGTAAGACGTGCTACCGAGGTGGTCACTATGATAGAAGAAGGTTTCCTCTTTCGTAGTGTCATTAGGAATATAACCATAACCTGCCTGAGGGTCATCAGGGTTACTCGGGTCATTCCAGCTTACAGGTGGACCAGGGTTGGTATTCGGTGTGGTGTTGGGGCGTGGAGTCTGAATCCAACCCTGTGGCACATCGTGGTTACCGAGTTCTGTGAGGACTGAATTATAACCAACACCTGTATTCTCTGGGTCACCATACGCACCCTTCATTGTAGGTACACCAGGAGCAATGCCCTGCTGCTTGTAATACGCTTCCTTCTGACGTTGGATTTGGTTCATACGTTCAGCATAGTCCTGCTGACCAGCCGTTACGTATGAGCCGTTACGCCCATAGACGTTATTAAAAAGACCTGTCCCTATCCTTGAAGCAACTCGTTTGTCACCAAGGAAGTAATGCTTCGTAAATCTGTTCTTGTTGACAGAGAGAATACTTGCTGGATAAAGCGTGAAGTTATCCGTCTCATGGAAAGTGATTCCCTGTGGTGCACCGTTGATATACACACCTTCCATCGTTCCGTAACTCTTCATGATGCGTTCGCCGGCAGCGTTGTAAGTGTAACGACTCGTCTTGCCATTATCAGAGAGTACCATGAGGCGATTGTCTTCATCCCAGTACATCTCACGGGTAGTATTCGTAGAGTCATTTGTTACCAGCGTAGGATTGCCGTTGGCATCGTAGGTGTAATGATCGTGACCAATCTGTGTTGGAGCCGTCGGATGGTTACTGTCCTCGTATTTATAAGCAAAGTTATAAGACTTCGCAGTTGTTGTTGAGTCCACTTTCTGAATCTTCGTCAGCGGTTCACTCATCCGTCCGAACGACATCACCATATCATACGATGCACGCTTTGCCTTACCGCTTGCATGAATAAGACGGTTCAGCTCATCATACTCATACGTATGCGAACTCCTTCCTCCTAACTTCGCCTTGTTGAGTTTCGTCAGCGACGTTGGGTTGGCAGCATTCGTAATACCGAGGATATTATCCACAGCATCATAACGATACCTGTTCTCCATCACAGTCTGACC
>CAMUQM010000282.1 GCA_947095945.1 uncultured Prevotella sp. | reverse complement strand
CTACTATATGTTCTTCTGTCATTCTGTCTATGTACATTCTGTCTGTCATTCTGCTATATGTTCTTCTGTCATTCTGTCTATGTACATTCTGTCTTTTTTTAATGCTTTCCTTTTCCCTCTTTTTTTTCTTTATCTTTGCATTTTCTTTCAAAAGATAAGATCTTGCCGATTGAAAACTATATAATTATTATTAAAAAGCAGTTGTATGAAGAAAATTATAATCCTTTTGGCAAGTGGCATGCTTGCTACGTCATCTTTTGCCATTCCAGCTATGCGAATGTGGCGAAGTATTAAACAAGTGGATGGAACGGTACTGAAGGTTATGACCGTGGGTGATGAGCATTTTAATTATGCGCTGACTGATGACGGCATACCCTTGCTGCCACACGATGGTAATTACTATTATGCTCGCATTGAGGATAATCAGTTAGTGGCTACGTCGGTGCTGGCACATGAAAAAGGATTGCGCAAGGATAGAGAGGAACTCGTGGCAGCTGCCCTTCAGCAGGTAAGACAACTGCAAAGACAGAAAGAGATACACGTGAGCTCAAAGCCTTTCGGGCAGGGCTTCGGTACGACTTGGGAAGGTAAAAAGAAAGGACTTGTTGTCTTGGTTGAGTTTGAGGATATGGCTTTCAAGAACCCTAAGGACGTATTGACACTCCGACCACGTGAGAATGATGTCAAGTCGCTCTATGAGAATATGCTTAACAAGGTGGGATATACGAATAATAACGGTGCTATTGGAAGTGTACATGATTATTTCCTCGACCAGAGCAACGGTAAGTTCGACCTCACTTTCGATGTCATCGGACCCGTAAAGCTCAAGCATCCGTATAAATATTATGGTGAGCGCACAAGTCGTCAAAATGATGCGAATGCGCCGCAGATGATTATTGATGCTTGCAATGCTATCAAGGAGCAGGTAGACTTCCGTCAATACGACTGGGACGGCGATGGCGAGGTTGAGCAGGTTTATGTCGTCTATGCTGGTGAGGGTGAGGCGACTGGCGGTAATGCTAATACCATCTGGCCACATAAGTATTCGCTCTCGGATGCAGGACTGGATGCGCTGACTTTTAACGGAATAACCATTAATACCTATGCTTGTAGCAACGAGATTATCCGTGCGCAGCTCAATGGCAAGGAACGTGTCTTCTACTCAGGAATCGGAACCATTTGTCATGAGTTCTCTCACTGTCTCGGTCTGCCCGACTTCTACGATACACGTGGCGGTAATAACGTTGGTTCTGGTCGATATGACTTGATGTGTGCCGGTAGCTATAATGGTGGTCCAGAGAGTATTATGAATGCTTATAACGGTACTGGTATCGGTACAATCCCAGCTGGCTATGATGCTTACGAAAAGGCATATATGGGTTGGCTGAAACCTATCACACTTGACGATAAGGCTATGGAAGTGAAGAATATGAAGGGACACTCTGAGGGTGGTGATGCCTACTTCCTCTATAATCCAGACACGAAGAACGAATACTATATCCTCGAAAATCGCACTCCTCATCGTTGGGATAGCGAACTGCCCGGACACGGATTGATGATGTTCCACGTTGATTTCGATGCTCGTTCATGGATGATGAATAACCTCAACGCTACTTCGGCACAGCGTCATCCACGCTTCACGATTGTTCCTGCGGATGGTCAGCTTGATAACGACACCCAGAACAATGACCCTTTTCCAACTGATTTGAATAATAGTCTGACGAAGAGCACCGACCCTCGTCTGAGTTTCTATACGAACTATAATGTAAGTGATCAGGCTGGTGTCAAGGGTATCGTCCGTAATAGCGATAACACGATTTCCTTTAGTTATACACCGTTGCAGGCGTCAACAGGCATCAGCAGTCTCTCTGCTACTCCTCAACAGCCTGCCGAGACCTATACGCTCTTTGGCGTGAAGACCACGAATAGCCGTACAGCTACCAATCAGGTTGTGATTGTTAAAGATAGAAACGGTAAGGGGCATAAGGTGAGTCCTTCGAGTTGACGGGTTTACAAGTTTACGAGTGAACGAGTTATATGTATGGTGGGATAACTCGTCCACTTGTTAACTTGTTCACTTGTTCACTCGTTCACTCGTCTACTCGTCAACTGAAAGTCGTTCGCTCGTTAACTATTCAACTACGACTGCTTTCCCTTTTAGTTGAAAGGACTCTGTGAGGAGGGCGGTATTGTGCTTGGCGAGGGAAGTGTCGTCAATCATGCAGTCATCGAGGGCAAAGACGAGTCTTGGGCGGCTGTCCGTGAATTGGGTGTTGTGAAAGATGCCCAGTTCAACGGTGATACCATGGCGCACGATGATATTGAAGTCGATGGCACCCTGCGTATTCTCAGAACGGACCTTCTCATTACCCTCAAACTGGTAAAAGGAATTGTGCGATAGCGGTATGTATTCATCGTTCTTGAATAAGGTAATCTCACCCTCCAAAGGTAGGATGTAGCGTGTGAAGCCCCTGAAATCGGAGAAGTCACTCTCTGTATTGTCAATGATGGCAGAGGATATGCGCAGGTCGAAACGGCGTGCAGCGAGGTCGCCATCAGTAGGTGAGATAAAGATCTGACGAGTGATACCACCTTTCCATGTCGTGGTTTTATATGCTTCTTTTCTAATTATTTCCATCTTCTTTAAGTCTTCTATTTGTTCTTTCAGCTACAAAGATACGGATTAATCACAAGAAAGTCAAGTAGTTTTAATCATAAGGAAGAAGGACTCTTGAAAGATTGGGGAGGTGTGTTGGGTGTTGAATATTGGGTGATATTTATTGTGTCAAAAACTAACAATATAAATA
>CAMUQM010000281.1 GCA_947095945.1 uncultured Prevotella sp. | reverse complement strand
AAAAAGAGTTTTATATTTGTTTTCATTGTTGATTGTTTTCTTATTCTCTCCTACTCTATCTCAAAGAATTGGTGAGTTTGCTTTCAGTCCGTTATTTTCTTACGCTCTGTACCTGTGCCATTACACGCAGCCAGTTACCTCCCCATATTTTTTCAATATCCTTTTCGTTATACTTGCGACGTAAAAGATGAAGGGTAAAGTTAATCATCTCGCTGGCATCAGCCATACCACGTACAGTGCCATCACCATCGAAGTCGGTACCGATACCAACATGGTCAACACCCATAACATTGATAGCATGCTCCAAATGGGTAATCGCATCCATAACAGTAGCCTCACTACCCTTCTTCAAGAAGCCTTGGAACATTGTGATATGTGCCACACCACCCTTCTTTGCTAACGCTCGCATCTGATCGTCAGTAAGGTTACGAGGAACATCACAGAGTGCTTTACTATTAGAATGACTACATACGATTGGCATCGTACTGAGCTCCAACGCATCATAAAAACTTTTCTCTCCGCCATGACTCAAGTCAATCATAATACCATTACGGTTCATCTCCTTGATAACCTCTTCACCAAACTTACTTATGCCACCATGGGTGTTGCAGCCTCGTGCAGAGTCACAGATATCGTTATCACCATTGTGACAAAGGGTTATATAGGTCACACCACGCTGTGCAAAGTGCTTAACATTCTCAAGTTTATGCTCTAAAGCAAGACCATTCTCGATAGCAAACATGATGCTCTTACGTCCCTTACGCTTGTCTTCATAAAGGTCGGAAGGCGTACGAGCAATACTGATATAGCGTTGATTTTGCTTCACAATTTCCTCGATTTTATCGAAGATAAGGTCGGCATATACAGCTGGTGAGAGATGATTCAAGGTCTCAACGAGATGCGGATTAAAGCGTTTCAAACCTTCAATATCAATCTTTGACGAGAAAGACTCACCAATCTTCGGTTGTGGAAGATAGGCAGCCATCGTCACAGCATCCTGTCTTCCGTCCGTCATCTTATGAAGATCGTATAGAATACGTGGGTCGCGCTGATCAAACTTGACACCTTGTGGGAAGAACATTGGCGTGTCACAATGTGTATCGAGGGTCAATATGCGCTGATGGAGCTGCTTAGCAAGGTAGAAATTGTTAGACTGTCCCACTAACCATTGGAAGAGTTTACCACCTTCTTCACCCATCCATTCGGGATGCCATTGTACTCCCATGATAGGCTTGAACTCATTGCTCTCAATAGCTTCGATAACACCATCGGGCGAAAGAGCCGTCACACGGAAACGCTTTCCCGGATCTTTCACAGCCTGATGATGGTAGCTGTTGACCATGATACGTTCTTCCTTATAGAGCGCATAGAGGACAGATGACTTTGTTAGTGTCACACTGTGAGTTGCTTCACTACGTTCAGCATCCTGCGAATGCTTTAATGTTGCAGCACGAAAAGTTGTTATTGTCTTGTCTTTGCTTAACTTCTTCTCAACCGTTTCATTCTCTCTAATATAATCTTCGTAGATATCTTGCTGTACCTTTCCACCCAAAGCGACAGCAAGAGTTTGCGCACCACGACAGATACCAAGAATAGGCAGCTGACGATTAAATGCCAAACGCGTTATCATCAGTTCGGGTAAATCACGCTCAGCATTGATATTATGAAGCTTGGGAGAAGGCTCCTCGCCAAGCCACAGAGGATTGATATCAGCACCACCTGTAAGGAGAAGACCGTCAAGATGGTCAAGGGTGTTAATAAGCACATCCTTATCAGCCACAGGAGGAACAAGCATTGGGATTCCACCCGCTGCTACTACCTGCTTATAATAGACATCCCTTATCGCAGCATCACCGTCTATATAATTGGTAGTGATACCAATTATAGGCTTACGTTTAGCCTCAGGGAAGGTTTCATACACCTTATTAAGATGCGACTGAAGATCGTATTGCATTCTTATTCTTTTTTGAAAGGTCAGTTTATCGTTGACAATTTTAGAGTTGTTCCTCTGCTATTGGAATCTCACGCTTGATACTCTGTTCGAGAGAGATGAGTGTTTCAGTAGATACCACACCAGAGATACCTTGCAACTGATTGTTAAGAAGGTCCATCAACTGCTCATTGTCTTTAGCATAAAGTTTCACAAGCATAGTATAAGGACCCGTTGTAAAGTGGCACTCAACCACCTCAGGAATAGCACTGATACGCTCAACAACCTTCTTATACATTGACCCACGCTCAAGGTTAAGACCTACATAGGTGCAGGTTGTATAGCCTAAGCTCTTAGGATTAACATCGAAACCACTACCAGTAATAACACCATTATCTATCAAATGTTGTACACGCTGGTGAATGGCAGCACGTGACACACCACACTGAGCAGCCACATCCTTGAAAGGCATACGAGCATTCTGTGAAAGGATACCCAATATTTTCTTGTCTAAACGATCTACTTTTTCCATGTTCTGCAGTTGATATTATTTATTATTTCTACGTTTCTTATACTTAAATTGATGACGAGCAAAAGTAGGGAATAAATATGGAACAAGCAACAAAATGACATAAAAAATGCGCCACTTGGGCGCATTTTGTTTTTATTTTAAGCAAGAGAACAGTATTTCACGACTTTCTCCTTACTTTTTTACATTCTTCTTTGCTTTCTGAGCAGGCATTTTCTTAGCAGGAACAAGCTTTGCAGCATCTACAACCTTTGTCTCCTTTTCTGGTGCAGCCTCAATACCCTTCAACTCAAGCGTGAAGATAAGCGTTGAGAACGGACCGATATCACGACCTGCGCCACGCTCACCGTA
>CAMUQM010000280.1 GCA_947095945.1 uncultured Prevotella sp. | reverse complement strand
GTATAGCTGCCCATTGTTATCTCAGTTGGGATAACAGCATAGACAATGATGGCTGCCATGACAGCAGCCATCAAAAGTAATGTCTTTATTTGGGCCTGCATATAGAAGGTTTATTTCAAGATGATTTCTACTGGGCAGTGGTCGCTTCCCATCATATCAGTATGAATCTTGGCATCTTCAAGGCGGTCTCTTAGACGTTCTGAGATAAGGAAATAGTCAATACGCCACCCCGTGTTCTTCTCTCTTGCACGGAAACGATACGACCACCAAGAGTAAGTAACCTGCTCAGGATAAAGGGTGCGGAAGGTGTCGATGAAGCCATTACTTAGTAATTGGGTCATCTTCTCACGCTCTTCATCAGTGAAACCAGCATTCTTGCGGTTTGTCTTAGGGTTCTTGAGGTCTATCTCCTGATGGGCAACATTCATGTCTCCACATACGATAATAGGCTTTTTCTCATCGAGTTTGTGAAGATAGGCTTGGAAGTCATCTTCCCACTTCATACGATAATCCAATCGACGAAGTCCGTCTTGTGAGTTCGGTGTATAGACTGTTACGAGATAGAAGTCATCCATCTCCAATGTTATCACACGTCCCTCATGGTCATGCTCATCAATATCAATACCATAAGTCACGCTCAATGGCTTATGCTTTGTGAAGATAGCGGTGCCAGAGTAACCCTTCTTATCAGCGTAATTCCAGTAAGACTCATATCCCGGAAAACTGATATCGAGCTGTCCTGCTTGCATCTTCGTCTCTTGTAGACAAAAGAAATCTGCATCCAAGTCCTTGAATTGCTGTTCAAATTCCTTTCCTACACAGGCGCGAAGCCCATTTACATTCCATGAAATAAACTTCATTCTATTTCTTCTTTTCTAATGTACTTATTTCAAATTCAACAGGGTGGGTAAATTTTGTCTGGTCCTTATATTCAAAATTTCCCTGTCGTTCTATAACTCTGGTTAGCTTGTTGATGACAAAAGTCATTGTAAGGCTGGACGTCTTTGCGTCATAGTGTGCCCTGAGGACATCCGTCTTCATGTGTCCGATTATGTTATAAGTACCATAATCGTTCTTGATGGTTGTTTTGATTATCGGGAGTGCATAGAAATCTGCAGGATTCTTTGTTTTGGGGTCACCTAAGAGTCGGAAAGAAAGAGGGGCTGTTGGAGCTGCTGTTAACGCAGAACGAAGTCTGATAGCTTCTTCATTGTGGTCTAACTCAGAAATTCCAAGAGCGAGTGCTTCGTAAGGAAAATCTTTGCAAACTACTTGTCCGTTCTTGTCGATTGTCAAATTTGAATAGGTAAAAAGGCCTCCATTCTTTCCGCTGGCATGAATAAGCGCTTTGTACTTGCCGGAAATGATGTTTAAGATTTTTGTTTGTTCTTCAATGAACTTTTCGGTTGATAGTTCTTTATCTCCGTTATCGTCTTTTGAGCAGCTTGTGAGGCATAAAGTGAGGGTGCATAGTGCCATAGCAGTAAGTTTTATTATCTTTTTCATAAACTTTTGTATTTGGGTTCTTTCTCTTAAAATATAGGTAAGCTCTCGTTTACATTCCATGAAATCAGTTTCATTTAACTCTTTTTACTTTCAAATAATAGGTCACAGGCATATCAAAATCATTTTCAACTAATGCCGTCCCATGTTCTTTATTAATTCTCACCAACTTATTTACAGTGAACTCTATGTTTATTTCTGATGTGCTCATTGTATAATAGTTGTTTTTTGATGACCTAATTTGTCCTGATAGTTCGTATATCTCTTTAGTGCCTGTTACATTAAACTTCACATCTGGAACGATAAAAAGTTCTGTTCTATTATAATTCAATCCAACAGCTTCAATTTTTATTTTAAGTGGACTGTTCTCTACTTTTTGCAGTGTTGCAAGCAAAGGTGATGCTACTCCGACCAATCCTTTCTTTGATACACCATTAGCCAATGTGTGGTAAGGAAATTGATCAAAGATAATATTGTGATCCTTATCTACCTTACAAATTGTCTTCCATCCCAAGCTACTTGAAGTTGCTGTGGATGTTCCATAGGTAAACCCCAGTGTCCCTTCATAAATCCCAACCATATTGTTAAGAACCTGTTCTGCACTTTTCCGATGCTCTACTTCATTGTTGTCACTGGAACATCCTGTGGTCATCACTGTTAAAGCGAATGTACATAATAGCATTATCGCTGCTGTCATTGTTCTTTTCATGTCTTTAAGTTTTAGTTTATAATAGTGTTTAAATTATATTCTCTTGGTCTCTCCGCGTAACAAATCCATGAACTCATTACGTGTTTTACTTGATTCAAAAACGCCACTATAAGCACTTGTTGTGGTAATAGAGTTCTGTTTTTCTACACCACGCATCTGCATACACATGTGCTTTGCTTCGATAACAACCATCACACCTTGTGGCTTCAGCGTGTCATTGATGCACTGCATTACCTGCTCTGTCAGGCGTTCCTGCACTTGTAGACGATGTGAGAAGATGTCTACAACACGTGCAATCTTGCTCAATCCTGTGATATATCCGTTTGGAATATATGCCACATGCGCCTTACCATAGAAAGGAAGCATATGGTGTTCGCACATAGAGAAGAAGTCAATATCTTTCACAATCACCATCTGGTTGTACTTTTCTTCAAACAAAGCATCAGTCAATACCTTATGAGGGTCTTGTGTATAGCCACGTGTAAGTACCTGCATTGCCTTTGCAACGCGCATTGGAGTCTTTTCCAAACCTTCTCTTTCGGGGTCTTCTCCTAAGAGTGTAAGCACCTGTTTGTAGTGTGATGCAAGTTCGTCTAATCCTTCACGGAATGGT
>CAMUQM010000279.1 GCA_947095945.1 uncultured Prevotella sp. | reverse complement strand
ATACGGTCTATCCGGACTATCGTACACAGTATGAAGCACGTAAGAACGAGCCAGTCGAGCTTGTTAGCTGTCCTTATTTCACCACTTCTGTTTATGACCTTACAGAGCCAATGACACTTGATTATAGCGATTTGGATTCTTTCGTAATCTTCGTTGGACTCAAGGGTGAGGGTGAGATTACTGATGCTGAAGGCAATACCATTTCTTTCCGTGCAGGTGAGAGCGTACTCCTTCCAGCTACAGCAACAACTGTTAAGGTTTCAGGAACAGTCAAGTTCTTAGAGTCTTACGTGTAAATTAGGTGTGTTAAAGATTGCTTTAGCAGAGTTATCATGATGTTATAAAATGCTAATAGTGGCAGATTGTATAAAAAGAGCTTTCCTTTTCTTGTGAAGAGGAGAGCTCTTTTTGTTTTATAGAAGTGTTGTTTGGTAATTCCTTTCTTCCTATAAGTTAGTCATTAACGCCTTACTATACTTTATTATAGTGACCTTAATGCTCCTATTTTCTATCTTCAGTCGATGTGTTAAGGTCCAGCACACATGGTGCTAAGGCTTAACACATATGGTGCTCATGGTAAACACCACTCGTGTTAGTGGTAGATTGCATAAAAAAGAGGTCTCCTTTTCACGCGAAAAGGAGACCTCTTTTTGTTTTATAGATTGTATCTTTGTTTATTCTTTATCCTCTTTCTTTTTCTCTGCTACAGCGAGTATGTTTTCTGTTTCAGCTGTGTCGCCCTCTTTGGTGACATATCTTTGCCAATATGCAATGATAAGAGTTGTCAGTGGTAAGGCTATGATAAGTCCGATGAATCCTAAGAGTGCACCCCATATAGAGAGGGAGAGAAGTAGGATGGCAGGGTTGAGGCCCATTGCTTTACCCATAATCTTCGGAGTTATTACCATATCCATTAGCAGCTGTACAACGGCAAAAACGATTAGTGCAGAGGCAAAGATAATCCAGAAGTTCTGTCCTGTGTCAGCAGCTTTGAGCAATGCAAGAAAGGCTGTTGGTACAAGGGCAAAGGTGTGGAGGTAAGGAACGAGGTTAAGAATACCGATAAGGATACCCATGCCGATAGCTATTGGGAAATCAATAATAGTAAACCCAATGCAGAAAAGTGCACCCATGCAGAGTGAAACCAATCCCTGTCCACGTATATAATTATTTAATTCTCGTTCTGCATCTTCTGCTAATCCAGCCCAGAAAGGACGTACGCTTTTTGGGAATATCCTAATCCAATTGTTTGTCAATACCTCATAATCAAGCAAGATAAAGAAAGTATAGAGTAGGGTGATACATGAGGCAATGATAGAGATAACGATGCTTGCCGTCTGACCTATTACAGAGAATAGTTTCGGCATAGCGGTCTTAATTGTGTTTGTGAAGTCTGGACTCTTTAAGAATCTTTCTATTTCTGTCTGATTCTCCTTAATCCACTTCTGCACCATTGTTGCTATATCATTGGTGTGTGTAGTCTCATGTAGATAACGATTGACAATCGTCATAAACTTATCAACCTGATCAATCATTGGTGGAACGATAAATAGGAAGATAGCTGCAAAGAGTGCTATAACCAATATAAGGGTGACGACAATGCTTAAAGCTCTGCCCGGTACATGGAGTTTGTATTGTACAAACTTCACGATAGGATAGAGGAGGTAGGCAAGTAACCATGCTATGAAGAATGGCAAAAGTACCCCAGACAATGCATTGATGATAAAACCGACGGTTATGACAGCAAGTGCTATTAATGCCCAACGTATGAATTTATCGAAGGTTATTGTTTGTCGCATAAGTGTTTTTATTGTTTATTGTTTGTTTCCTCTTGTGTTGCCTTTTTGTAGCATTCACGGCATAGAGGCTCGTACTCCTGCTGCTCACCAAGCATGACACGGCGGTCATCAGCAATGAGACGGTGGCTCACGTATGCCAAAGCACCACACTTCACACAGATAGCATGTACCTTAGTCACCTCATCAGCAATGGCACAAAGTGCTGGAATCGGACCGAAGGGTACACCTTTAAAGTCCATATCAAGACCCGCAATGATGACACGTACACCGTTGTTTGCTAATTTGTTGCAAACCTCAGTGAGTCCTTCATCTAAGAACTGTGCCTCGTCAATGCCCACGACATCAATGTCTGAGGCAAGAAGAAGAATATTGCCAGATGAGTCAATAGGTGTGGAATGGATAATGTTCTTGTCATGACTAACAACATCCTCGTCCGAATAGCGTGTGTCAAGAGAAGGTTTGAAAATCTCAACCTTCTGTTTTGCGAACTTGGCACGTTTCATACGACGGATGAGTTCTTCTGTCTTACCAGAGAACATACTTCCACAAATCACTTCAATGCGTCCTTGTCGACGTCTTTCACCGTTATGGTTGTCTATCTTTGTCATAATCATTGCAAAGATATATAATTAAAAAAGAATAGCTAAACGTTAAGCGTTAAAAGTTATTGAGGAAGTGTGTTCTTTGTCTTCTTTGTGGAAAAATAAAAGAGAGTTTAAACTAAATTTATTGAATAAAGTTGTAATTCTTCGTAGATAATAGTATTAATTTTAAAAAATTAAAACATCATTGTTACTTTGTCTTTTTCCTTGCAAACGGACATAATTGTTATGTAAAAAAAGCTAATTTATTTTGTCCTTCTGTTCATTTACTTTACATTTGCAACCAACAATGGGAACATTATATCTCGTACCGACACCAGTTGGAAATATGGAGGATATGACCCTCCGTGCTATCAGAATCTTAAAGGAAGCTGATTTGGTTTTGTGTGAGGATACTCGTACATCGGGTATTTTGTTGAAACATTTTGAGATTA
>CAMUQM010000278.1 GCA_947095945.1 uncultured Prevotella sp. | reverse complement strand
GATAATGGAAGAGAATAGAGAGGAAAGCTGTGATGCCCAATAACATTGGATAATATAAGAAAGGGATAATGCTCACAGGATTAATTTTTGCCAAACCTGCTGCCATCAAGACCTGCGCACCGTAGGGTATCAAGCCTTGTGCACAGCAAGAGAAGGTGTCGAGGATGCTGGCTGCCTTACGTTTGTCTACGCCATATCGGTCGCCAATCTGCTTCGCAATACCGCCCACGGTGAGGATTGCCACCGTGTTATTTGCTGTACAGATATCCACTAAGCTTACGAGGAAGGCAATGGTTAGCTCTGCACCGCGCTTGCTATTGACGTGTCGGGTGATAATCTTGATGAGATAATCAATACCTCCATTCTCGCGGATAATCTCCAACATACCACCTGCCATCATCGTGATGATAATCAGTTCGCCCATACCTTTGATTCCTGCGCCCATACTTCCAAACCAACCATAGATATCGTAGCTGCCGTCAATGATACCAATAGCACCTGTGAGGACGATTCCAATGGTCAATACTGCCATAACGTTCATACCAAAGAGCGCACAAATCAGTACTGCCATGTAGGGAATGACTCTGTGGATATCAACGGTTGACGTCTGTCCCGTTGTGTGTATGTCCTTTCCCATGAAGATATAGACAAGCAGAATCAGAATGGCTGCTGGGGCAACGATGAAGAAGTTTACTCTAAACTTATCTGCCATCTTACACTCTTGTGTTCTTGTTGCTACAACAGTTGTGTCGCTGATGAACGACAGGTTGTCGCCAAAGAACGAACCACCCACTACGATAGCTACTACAAAAGGCAGCGAACTTCCTGTAGAGTTGGCAATACCCGCTGCGATAGGTGTTAAGGCAACGATGGTTCCAACACTCGTTCCGATACTAATAGAGATGAAGCAGGCTGTGAGGAAAAGTCCCGGTAGCAGCATGTTATCTGGTAGTACGGAGAGGGTTAGGTTGACCGTAGCATCAATACTCCCCATGTCCTTGGCAGAGTTAGCGAAAGCTCCAGCAAGTACGAATATCCACAACATCATCATCATGTTCTCTGTGCTGGCTCCCTTGTTGTATATCTCAATACGTTTTGCGAGTGGATAGCCTCCTGATATAGCAATCGCAAAGATACTTGATGCCATGAATGCTACAGTAATTGGTACCTTATAGAAGTCGCCCGATATGATAGAGGTAACCAGATATAGAACGATGAATACAAGTAGTGGACTCAACGCGAGGAGTCCTTTTTTGTTTTCTGTCATTGTTGTGTTGGGGAAGTGTTTGGTGTTGATGATGTCGTGGGTATTGAGTGATGATGGAGTGTTTATTGGATGTTGAATGATGGGTGTTGAGTGTTGATGAAGTGTTTATAGGGTGTTGGCTGTTGGTGATTCGTGACCTTTCCAACCCCTCTTATTCCCACTCTGTTTGGGCTCCCCTCCTTTTGGAGGGGTCGTGAGAGTTTTTACCACTTCCTATGCAACATCTTCTGTGCATAAGCCACCAATTCTGCCTTACGTTTATCAGGCAGATTTACTGCAGCGAGATATTTGTTTGCCTCATCAAAATAGTAGTTGATACGCTCTATCGCCATCTTGTCAACGCCAATGCTGTTATAAAGATGAGTGACAGCAGCCACTTTTTCTTCGTGATTGAAGTTCTTGCAGCCAATCCATTTCTCCAATTCTTTACGCTGACGAGCGTTCGCTTTGTTGAAAGCATTGATGAGCATGTAGGTCTTCTTATTGCAAATAATATCGCCACCCACCTTCTTTCCGAATACCTTTGGGTCACCATAGACGTCGAGATAATCGTCTTGCAGCTGGAAGGCCAAACCAATCTGCTCTCCAAACTTGTAGAGATTCTCCACGTCTTCAGCAGGTGCATCAGCAAGGATAGCACCAATCTTCATCGCACAAGCTAATAGAACGCTGGTCTTCAAGCGAATCATTTCGATGTACTCTTCTTCCTTTACATCGTTACGATTCTCAAACTCCATGTCGTACTGCTGACCCTCTCCAATCTCAAGTGCCGTAACAGTAAAGAGACGAAGCACCTCACTGAGGTGTCTGCTGTCACACTGTTCCATTCTTTCGAAAGCTAACACGAGCATAGAGTCGCCAGAGAGGATAGCCGTATTGGCATCCCAACGCACGTGAACAGTCTGCTGTCCGCGGCGAAGCGGCGCATCATCCATCAAGTCATCGTGCAAAAGTGTATAGTTATGATAAGTCTCAAGGGCGCAAGCTGGTGAGAGAATCGTCTCGGGATCGTCTTTAAAAAGGTTGTAAGAAAGAAGCATCAGCGTAGGACGGATGCGTTTACCACCCAACGATAGGACGTATTTTATCGGTTCGTACAAGCTTTGTGGCTTACGGTCATAACTGAGATTGTTTATATACTCGTTTACTTTACTCAGAATTTCATCGGCAGTGTACATATAGAGTTGAAGTTAAAAGTTATTTTATATTCATCGTTTAAATATTCTCTGATAGCTCGGAAGCATCATGAGAGTTGGAAAACAATCGGTATTTCTATCAGCGAACGGCATGGTTTATTCTTCTCAATGCCCGGCTTCCATTTACCCATTGTCTTGAGAACGCGCAGTGCTTCATCGTTGAGGACTGGCACTTTACCACTCTTTATTTTGACATCATCCACCGTACCATCGGCATTGATGATGAAAGTTATATTCACTGTTCCTTGCAGTTTGCTTTGTTTTGCAGCCGCAGGGTACTGCAACGTCTTCGTGAGCCACTTCATAAACTCCACCCATCCACCCGGTGGTGTTGGCGTTTCGGAGAGGATTCGCTTGCTAACCTTGTCGTCATAGCGTTCCACAACCTTGT
>CAMUQM010000277.1 GCA_947095945.1 uncultured Prevotella sp. | reverse complement strand
CATAAAGGCAATCTGGACCTCCTGCTTCCTCCAAACAACTACCCGTAGCAGCTACGACTGGAAGTCCGCTTTGTATGGCTTCGATAATTGGAATGCCAAAGCCTTCATAACGAGAAGGGTAAATAAAAGCTTCAGCTTGATTATAAATAGCTGCGAGAAGATTGTTAGGAACGCCCTGCAAGAAGTGTATGCGATTGCCAATTCCTAAACGTTTAATTTCTGCATCAAGCTTCTTTTGATATTTAGTTTTCCGTCCTACGATGACAAGATGTAAGTCGGAAGGTAGCTTTGCCATTGTGCGAATACCCAAAAGAATATTCTTTCGCACTTCTACCGTTCCAACATTCAAGATGTAACGTTGTGGAAGTTGATACTTACGGCGGGCTTCTTCAATCAGTGAAGAGCTGACCGATTGGCTGAAACGAGTGCTGCAACTCTGGTAAACAAGGTCAATCTTGTCCTCTGGGAAGTCACCATAATATAAGATGTCACGCTTCGTACATTCACTGATAGCAATGATGCGGGTGGCTTCCTGCAATGTCTTAAAGAACTTCCGCTTGTAGAAGAAAACGTCAATAGCGGGATAGAACTCTGGATGACGTAGGAAGATAAGGTCGTGAATAGTGACAACACTGGGGATGCCAGCTGCTGCCAAACCTGAAGGAAGCTCGCCCGAAAGACCATGATAGAGCTCTACCCCATCCGCTTTCAGGTCCTTTACCACTCCTTTCACTCGCCACCAATCACGCTGCAAACGGAAACGAAGGTGGTCAGGATAGCAGAACTGTACGTTATCTCGCAATTCAACCTGATTACGAAGGTCGTCACGTCCAGCATCAGGAGCATAGAGTCGTAAGTTTGTGTCAGGCATCAACGGAGCAAGGTCGTTGATGAGCGTACGCCCATAGCTACCCAATCCTGTTCCGTTTCTTACGATACGCTTAGCATCATAACCTATTATCTTCTTATTCATGGGCTTCAACCTTTTCTATTGGAGTATAATCCTTTGTGCATAACTCATAACAAAGCCATAGCCAAAGAATACTGATTGGCAAGGCACGTAGGGCGTATGGCTTGATATATTCCTGTCGGATAAACTTCGGGAATAGGTCGCTACTACCCATGCCAGAGAGCAGGAAGACAAATACCATCAGTGCTATCGCCCACTTTCCACGCTTCCAAGGAGCGGCGGTGTACCATATACAAACGCCTAACAAGGCTATCACATATCCGCTGGCTTCGCTACCTGTACTGAAAAGTATGACAAACAAGAGTACAGAAGCAAGTATTGTCTCACGGAAGGCGAGGTTCTTATACTGTGAAAAACGAAGATAAGGAAGAGCAAAGAGTACCATTCCGGGCAGAATCAACCATAGGTCAGAATAGTTCATACAACCTGTTGTACGACGAACAAGACCTAAAAGTGAGATATTCTGCTGAATAGAACCAAGGTTTTCTGCGTTCTTTTCCACTAAACAAGTGAACCATTCGTGGTATTGTCCTATGACATACGAGGGCGAACTAATAAGCATTGGCGCACAAAAGAGTACGACTGACCATATTGTAAGCCACATCAACAAACGCAGTTTGTGCCGAGAGAATAGGAAGAAAGCCAATCCTACGATACCATATAGCTTCACCAACGTACCTAACACGATGAAGAAAGCAGCCCAGCCATCCTTTTCTTTCTCAATAAGGAAGAAGGAAGAGAGAATCATTGCAGCCACAGCGATATTGAACTGCTGCATAAAAAGAGCCGTTGGGAGCGTTATTCCACAGAACCAAAGTATAAATATCTTTTGCTTTTCACGCAGTCCTGAACGAACAATAGCCAAGTATAGCCACGCTGTTAGGAACAGCAACCATAGCAACATACCTGCCCAAAGGGGTAAAAGAGCAAAGGGTGCGATGACAAGTGAGAACACTGGACCATAATGATTCACATCCCAATACTCCGTAGGATAGGCTTCATAGAGTGAAGTTTCATTCACTGTGTGCCAATAAACACCACGAAAGATAAGGAAGTTATTGAAACTTCGGTTGTACTTCAGCATTCCTGCAAGGGCAATGATAAACCATAAGCCCATAAGGAACCATCGGTTAGAGAGCAAGGGGTGGTGTAAGAGTTGCTTTATTCTATCCTTCATTATATTTATTTCTTTGGAAACAGACAAGGGATATACCTTTTCAACCATCGGTTTAACTTCTCCATCGGGGTTCGTTTCCAGCTATGAGCACAATAATGGATGGCGTATGACGCTGGTGTTGCCTCATACTTGTTACCTGCAAAGATTTCCGAACGGAATACCATCATATTGTCTTCGAGTGGTTGATCTTTATCCAAGTACTTAAAGCCATACTTTTCCATCACTCTGGCATAGACAAATGGCGAGATTACTCCCTTACCATTAGAGCCTTCTGGATAGATAAACTCACGTTTCTCATAGTCATTCAAGACGTCTTTCACAAACTGACAGCCAGCTTCAGAACCCATCACTGCAGCCTGAATCTGTATTCCTGAGACGAAATCATCCTTAATACGATTGCCTTCTTCATCAATCATATCCATCGCACCCGTCATCTCTATCTGCTTTGGATGGTACTCCAAAGAAGTGAAGAACTTATAGTTAAGGAACTCATCAAATGACTTCAAGACCTTTACATCAGAGTCAAGATAGATGCCACCTTCAGTATACAGCGCATACATACGGATATAATCGGCAGCAAAAGCCCACTTACGTTGCTCGAAAGCTTCGCGCACATACTCTGGAGCCTTTGACATATCAAAGTTCTCAGTGTTCCATAATTTTATCTCATAGTCGGGCAACACCTTCTTCCAAGTGTCCATACACTTCTGTATCTT
>CAMUQM010000276.1 GCA_947095945.1 uncultured Prevotella sp. | reverse complement strand
TGAAGATAAGCGTTGAGAACGGACCGATATCACGACCTGCGCCACGCTCACCGTATGCGAGGTGCTGTGGGATAACAATCTCCCACTTTGAGCCAACAGGCATCATCTGCAATGCCTCAGTCCAACCCTTGATAAGTCCACCAACATTGAAGGTATCGAACTCTACGCCATGACGTGAAGTGGCATCGAATACCTTTCCATCAATAGTCTTACCTTCATAGATAACCTGAACGCGGTCAGCTGCTGTTGGCATAGGTCCATCACCCTTCTTAATAATACGATACTGAAGACCATCAGCCATTGTTACAACACCCTCCTTCTTCTTGTTCTCTTCCAAGTAAGCTTCATTCTTAGCCTTTATCTCAGCATCTTTCTGTGCTTTCAACTCTACTTCCTTCTTCTCGAAGATTTGCTCAGCAGCAGCCTGCTTGAGGACAGTAGAATCCTTTGCCAAAGCGGCAACAAAGCCCTTATAAAGTAAATCAGGATTGATTGGAGACGATGTTCCCTCGAACTTAGCAGTGATATTAGGCAACATGGTCTTATCTACTTGTGAACTGATAACCAATCCTGCTACGTAAGCAGCAAAGGCAGAGTCCTTACGGTTCTTAATACCCTCACGTAAGCCACGAAGGAAATCAGGCATCTGTGCTTCACCAACACCAAACTGGTTAGCAAGATAATCACTCAAACCACGAGTCATAGACATACCTGCTGCATAGCTCAGCGTATCAGAAGGTGTATTCAGTACTACTGAACCTTCATTACATTCTACTGGACACTTAACATTCTGCTTTCCTTTCTTCTTACTCTGCGCACTTGCAGCATTGAAGACTGAACCTGCTGCAATGAGCAGTACCAGCATTATTACTTTCTTCATTGTTTTGTCGTTTTTAAAGAAATAGTTTTCTAAATTAAAAAGGATGTAGATTCGATGATTTCTAAGCTTTTTAAAGTCTGCATGTGTCTTCCTTCCCTATAAGACAAAAGCATCATTACTGAATTATTCTCATGAAAATAAAAAATTATCTTCATGAGAATAAATATTTATTTTCACGATAAAAAATATTTCTTTTCATGAAAAGAATTCATCATTCATCGTGAAATTGATTGCAGTAGATGCGCTTCCATATAAGAAAGGAAAACTCATCGAACCTTTGTCAAGTCTCAGTTATTACATAGCTGGCTTGCCCTGTGGCATAGCTGGCATACCTTCTGGAGCCTTCTCAATGCCGAGCAACTCTACAGTAAACACGAGTGTTGAGAATGGCTTGAGGTCTGGGCTTGGCTGCTCAGCACCGTAACCAGCTGTATAAGGAATAGTAATCTCCCACTTTGCACCAACAGGCATCTTTGTCAAAGCCTCTGTGAAACCCGGGATAACACCCCCTACAGGCATAGTAGCACCATCACGCTGGTCGAAAACCTTACCCTCAATAGTCTTACCAACATAGTTAATCTTAACAACATCAGAAGCCTTTGGAGTAGCACCAGAGCCAGCCTTGAGCTCCTTCACCTGTACACCCTGACCGATAGTCTTCACGCCTTCCTTCTTTGCATTAGCTGCCATGTAAGCATCGCTCTTCTTCTTATTCTCGCCATATGTCTTCTCAGCAGTCTTCATCTGGATAGCCTTTGAAATCTTCTGCTCAACTTCACGAGCCTGCTCTACGGTCATCTTCTGTCCCTGCCCCTTTGCACTTGAAGCAAAACCAGCGAGGAAGTTGTCCAAAGAAACAGTCTTTGTAGAGTCTTCACCGAAGATTTGACGATTAATCTGGTTCTTGATAATCATGTTCATCTGCATACCTACGCCGATACCAGCATTGTAAGCAGCACGCTTCTTATCATCAGCATTCTGCGCACCGTCGTTCATACCCTTGATAAACTCATCGATGTAAGCTGTATCAATCTGCATCTGCTGGAGATACTGCTTTACACTCTGCCCCTGATCAATACCGAAAGCATAGCTCAAAGAGTCAACATCAGACTTCAACTCCTCCTTTGGAGCTGAGTTACCACAAGCTGTGAAGCCTGCAGCTGCGATAGCCATAGCGGCTAATAAATAAATTTTCTTCATTATTTTAATTGTTTAGTTTCTTAAGCAATATGTTAAAGTAGGCGATGATAAAGGCTTATTACCGTCTAAAACCGCCTACACACAATGTCTTTACTTTACCTCAATCAACTCTACGTCGAAGACAAGAGCAGCGAATGGAGGAATCTGTGCACCAGCACCACGCTCACCGTATGCAAGGTTATAAGGGATGAAGAAGCGGTACTTAGCACCCTCCTGCATGAGTTGCACACCCTCTGTCCAACCTGCAATAACCTGATTCAAGCCAAAAGTAGCTGGCTGATTGCGCTGATAAGAACTGTCAAAAACAGTACCATCAATCAGTGTTCCCTCATAATGACATACTACCTGATCTGTAGCTGAAGGCTTCTTACCATTACCTTCCTTCAACACCTGATACTGCAAACCAGATGTCAGGGTTACAACACCATCCTTCTTACCGTTCTCTGCAAGGAAAGCCTCACCAGCAGCCTTTGCTGCCTTACCAGCCTCAGCGGCTGCAGCCTGCTGCTTAGCCTCCTGCTCTTGGAAGAAATTTTGTACGAGAGTCTGTGCTTCTGCATTGTCAACTTTCAGTTCTGAACCTGAAATAACATCCTTGATAGCCTGTGCGAAGTCGTCAATATTCAGTTCCTTTGCGCCCATTCCTGCGAGCTGTGAACCGATACCGATTCCCAGTGCATAGCTTAATTTATCCATTATCGTTCTTAATATTATTAATAATTAATGTGCAAAGATACTATTTTTAAGGTATAGTTTTGCAATAATCGAATTAAAATTACTAAATTTGTCA
>CAMUQM010000275.1 GCA_947095945.1 uncultured Prevotella sp. | reverse complement strand
TTTTTTTGTCTATCTTTGTCCTCGGTAATTAGTAATGCTCAATCAGTATAACAATTTACAAGCATATTAATTAAACGTTTCACATAATAACAAACAGACAGTCATGAAAAAAGCATGGAGAGGATTTACTGGAACAAAGTGGCTTGATGAAGTCAATATGCGTCAGTTTATCCAAGATAATTACGAAAGTTATGATGGTGATGCTTCGTTCCTCGAGGAACCAACAGAAGCTACAAACAAGCTTTGGGGTATGCTCAAAGAACTGCAGAAGCAGGAGCGTGCTAAGGGTGGTGTCTTAGACATGGAAACCGAGATTGTATCCAGTATGACTGCCTACGGTCCTGGCTATATCGGTGAAGGAACAAAGGAACTGGAGAAAGTCGTAGGTTTGCAGACTGATAAGCCTCTGAAGCGTGCCTTTATGCCTTATGGTGGTATAAAGATGGCTGAACAGGCATGTACAACATACGGTTATGAGCCATCTGAAAAGCTCCATGAGATTTTCACAAAGTATTGTAAGACACACAACGAAGGTGTTTTCGATGCTTATACTGATGAGATGAAACTCGTCAGACACAACCATATTCTTACAGGACTTCCTGATACTTATGGTCGTGGTCGTATCGTTGGTGACTACCGTCGTGTAGCACTTTATGGTGTAGACTTCCTTATCAACGAGAAAGCAAAAGACCTTCGCAATTGCGGTGATGGTACAATGACCGAAGAGATTATCCGCCAGCGTGAGGAAATCTCTATGCAAATCAAGGCTTTGAAGGAGATGAAAGAGATGGCTGCTATCTATGGTTATGACATCTCAGAGCCTGCAAACAATGCACGTGAGGCGGTACAGTGGCTTTACTTTGGCTATCTGTCTGCTATCAAGACACAGAATGGTGCAGCAATGTCAGTAGGTCGTATCTCTACTTTCCTTGATATCTACATTCAGCGTGACTTCAAAGAAGGAACACTCACAGAGGCAGAAGCACAGGAACTTATCGACCACTTGGTAATGAAGTTCCGTATGGTTAAGTTCGCACGAATCCCTTCTTACAACCAACTCTTCTCTGGTGACCCAGTATGGGCAACCCTTGAAGTAGCTGGATTGGGTATGGATGGCCGTTCTATGGTAACTAAGAATGACTTCCGTTTCCTCCATACACTTGAGAACATGGGACCATCTCCAGAGCCTAACCTCACTGTATTGTATAGCTCACGCCTGCCAAAGCATTTCAAGGACTATGCTGCAAAGATTTCAATCTCTACAAGTTCTATTCAGTATGAGAATGACGACGTGATGCGTCCAATATGGGGTGATGATTATTCTATCTGCTGTTGCGTGTCAGCAACACAGACAGGAAAGGAGATGCAGTTCTTCGGTGCACGCGCAAACCTTGCTAAATGTCTTACCTATGCTATCAGTGGAGGTGTCGACAGTAAGACTCGTGAGCAGTGTGGTCCAGCTTATCGTCCGATAGAGGGTGATGTAGTGACCTACGATGAGTTCATGCCTCGTTTCATGGATATGATGGAGTGGTTGGCTGGTGTGTATGTAAACACATTGAACCTTATCCATTACATGCATGATAAGTACTTCTATGAGGCTGCAGAACTTGCACTTATTGACACAGATGTACGCCGTACTTTCGCAACGGGTATTGCTGGTTTCAGCCATGTGGTTGACTCTATTTCAGCTATCAAGTATGCTAAGGTGAACATCATTCGTGACGAGACTGGCTTCCCAATCGAGTTCAAGACTGAGGGTGACTTCCCACGTTATGGTAACGATGATGACCGTGCTGACGATATCGCTGTATGGTTGTTGAAGACCTTTATGAATATGATTCGCAAGCATCATACCTATCGTAATTCAGAGCCTACAACAAGTATCCTTACGATTACTTCAAACGTTGTGTACGGTAAGTTTACTGGTAACATGCCTGATGGCCGTCCAGCTGGTGCGCCGCTTGCTCCGGGTGCTAACCCATCTTATGGTGCAGAGCAGAATGGTTTGCTGGCTTCGTTGAATTCAACAGCCAAACTTCCATACGAGTATGCGCTCGATGGTATTTCTAACACACAGACTATCAGCCCAGAGGCACTCGGACACAATGACGAGGAGCGTATCAGTACGCTCGTTGGTGTCATGGATGGCTACTTCAATCGCGGTGCACACCACTTGAATGTCAATGTCTTTGGTGTTGACAAACTGATTGACTGTATGGAACATCCAGAGAAGGAAGAGTATGCTAACTTCACCATCCGTGTGAGCGGTTATGCTGTGAAGTTCATCGACCTTACTCGTGAGCAGCAGCTGGATGTTATTGCACGTCGTGCACATGGTTCAATGTAAAGTGGATAATACGCAAAAGGAATTTTCCAAATTACAAGATAGTATGCTTCTGGTCCATTCCATCGAATCTTTTGGTTCGGTGGATGGACCCGGAATACGCTTTGTGATTTTCCTCAAAGGGTGCACAATGCGGTGCCAGTACTGTCACAACCCAGATACATGGAGCAGAGCGGGGGGACAACTCCGCTCTGTTGATGATGTCTTAGCCCAAGCCCAACGCTATCGGAGCTATTGGGGAGAGAAAGGCGGTATCACCGTGAGTGGGGGAGAAGCTTTATTACAGATACAACCACTTACAGAGCTGTTTCGCAAAGCTAAGGACTTAGGTATCAATACCTGCCTTGACACTTCTGCCCAGCCATTCAATCGCGATTCAAGTAGCTTCTCTGCCTTTGAGGAGTTAATGAAATATACCGACTTGGTATTGTTGGACATAAAGCATATTGATAGCGATGCTCATAAGCAACTGACCGGTTGGAGAAACGAGAATATTCTCGACTGTGCTCGCTATCTCTCTGATAT
>CAMUQM010000274.1 GCA_947095945.1 uncultured Prevotella sp. | reverse complement strand
CAGTTTACAACCCATAGGGCCGTCATCCTGCACGCTACTTGGCTGGTTCAGACTTACGTCCATTGACCAATATTCCTCACTGCTGCCTCCCGTAGGAGTTTGGACCGTGTCTCAGTTCCAATGTGGGGGACCTTCCTCTCAGAACCCCTACTGATCGTTGCCTTGGTGGGCCGTTACCCCGCCAACAAGCTAATCAGACGCATCCCCATCCATTACCGATAAATCTTTACTTCAAATCTGATGCCGTCATCGAAGACCATGCGGTATTAGTCTGCCTTTCGGCAGGTTATTCCACAGTAATGGGAAGGTTGGATACGCGTTACTCACCCGTGCGCCGGTCGACGTCCAAAGAGTGCAAGCACTCAATGCCGTTTCCCCTCGACTTGCATGTGTTAAGCCTGTAGCTAGCGTTCATCCTGAGCCAGGATCAAACTCTCCATTGTAAAATATGTGTTGGTGATAAGTGATGGGTGATAGGTGGTGATGAATACCACTACTCCCAAACACGTCACCGAGTAATCTCTGTTTCAGAACGCTTATCCTAAAAGTATCAAGTAAAAAGCACCTTTTCTTCTGTTCCTTATTTTGAGACAACGCCTCAAAAGCAAGAACAATGAATTGATCGGTTCGTTTCTTTTACCCATCTATTTGACATAAATCAAACAGACGCTTCTTGTACTACTTCTCTGTTTATGTAAATCTTTTCAAAGAACTCTTTCCTTATCGCTTCATACAACTCGCCAGGTGGCGGGTTTCGTAAAGCGAGTGCAAAGGTATAGAGAATTTCTTTTCCCACCAAATATTTTCAAGAAAAACTTTCAAAAAAGTGCATTTTTCTTCATCATTCATCTTTTTAAAGTATCAAATAAGCCTATACACCTTATGTAATATAGACATGCTTACAAAAGAAATAAATTTTTCTTATTGCTTATCACGTTCTCGAATCTCCACACGCCGAATCTTTCCCGAAATTGTTTTCGGCAATGCATCAACAAATTCTATAATACGCGGATACTTATATGGAGCCGTCACATGCTTTACATGGTTCTGCAATTCCTTTACCAACGAATCATCAGCCCTACCCTTCCATTCGTTAGCAAGAACAACAGTAGCCTTCACCACCATACCACGTATTTCATCAGGAACACCCGTTACGGCACATTCAACGACTGCAGGGTGAGTCATCAACGCACTCTCAACCTCAAAAGGACCAATGCGATAACCAGAGCTCTTTATGACATCATCAGCACGACCAACGAACCAAAAATATCCTTCTTCATCACGCCATGCCAAGTCACCCGTGTGATAAAGGTTATCATGCCAAACCTTTTCTGTCAACTCTGAATCACGATAATATCCTTTAAAAAGACCGATCGGTTTTCCAGCACTGGTATCTATGCATATTTCACCTTTCTCACCTTCTTCACATGGAGAGCCATCTGACTTCAAGAGTTTAATATCATACTGCGGATTCGGCTTACCCATACTACCAGGCTTTGGCTTAATCCAAGGGAAGGTACCCAAAGTCATTGTTGTTTCAGTTTGTCCAAATCCTTCCATCATCTTGATGCCCGTAAGTTCATAAAACTTCTGATAGACAACAGGCTCAAGAGCTTCTCCAGCTGTAGTACAATACTTAAGAGCAGAAAGGTCATATTGTGAGAAATCCTCTTGCAGCATAAACCGATAAATGGTGGGAGGAGCACAGAAAGAGGTAATATGATACCTCTCCATCATACGCATAATTTTCTCTGCCTTAAACTTCTCATGATCATACACGAAAACCGTTGCACCAGCAAACCACTGTCCATAGAGTTTTCCCCATACGGCCTTTCCCCATCCTGTATCAGCCACAGTAAGATGAATTCCACTATCATCAAGATTATGCCAAAAGACACCCGTTACCAGATGTCCCAATGCATAGAGATGGTCATGTGCCACCATCTTAGGCTCACCGCTGGTACCACTGGTAAAGTACATTAACAATGTATCTTCATTAACATTCACACACTCTGGACAAATAAAAGCAGGTGCTTTATCCATCTCAGCAAACCAATCGTGGAATCCTTCGGCAACAGGTTTATCCTTTTGTGCCAAAGAATTGACCGCAACGAGTATCTCTACTGTTGGACTTTTAGGCATAGCTTCCTTAACCTGCGTTGTTACATATTCATCATTGACACATATAATCGCCTTCACAGATGCACGCTGATTTCGATAAACGATATCACTTGCCGTTAACATGTGAGTAGCAGGAATAGCCACAGCACCAATCTTACACAGTGCCATCATAGATACCCACCACTGATAATGACGCTTCAAAATAAGCATAACCTTATCACCACGTCCGATACCAAGACTAAGGAAATAGGCTGCAGCCTGATCGGTTTGTTCTTTAAATTCCGCATACGTAGCCCTCAGCTCCTCACCACGTTCACTGGTCCATAACAAAGCCAGCTTATTTGGCTCAATCTTCGCCCACTCATCCATGACATCATAAGCAAAGTTAAATGTCTCAGGAACTACGAAATGCAGATGTTCACGAAAATCTTCCTCTGAAGTAAAATGCGTTTGTGTTAAATATCTTTCTATCATCTTTATCCTTCTGAATTAACATAATCTATAGCTTTTGCTATATCACATAATAAACCTATTAAAAGACACACTCATCTTCTAAAACACACGATATTTCATCGTCCCCATTACCTTAGAGATGTTGAATAGATTAAATACTAAAAAATAATAGCCAAGAAGCGCATTGGCACGTTATCCAAAGCCCGCATACAATGAGGTTGATTCGCATCAAAATAAATACAATCACCTGGTTCTAAGATAAAACGCTTGTCGCCTAATCTAAGGTCCATACGCCCTTCCCAAACCATATTAAACTCCTGACCAGGATGAATATCCATATTCACAGGAGCATCTTCAGGCTTCGGTTC
>CAMUQM010000273.1 GCA_947095945.1 uncultured Prevotella sp. | reverse complement strand
TGCTATGCTCACTTCTTGGCAAAGCACAGGAAGCACCCAAGTGGATTAATAACGTTAAGCTATCTGGATTCGGCATTGTTCAGTACCAATACAATGGTATGAACAATAACAAGTCAAACACCTTCAACCTTCGATTGGGACGTATCTCACTTGATGGTCGAATCCTTGATGACTGGTATTGGAAAGCACAGTTGCAAATCAACGGCAACACATCTACATTGGGCGCATCACCACGATTAGTCGACCTCTTTATTGAATGGCAGAAGTATGATTTCTTCCGTGTTAAAGCAGGACAGTTCAAGAATCCATTCACTTTTGACAACCCTATCCATCCTATCGATCAGGGATTTATGAGTGTAGCACAAGGTGTTCAGAAATTAGCAAGTTTCTCAGACCGAGCTGGTGCACATCCATCTAACGGACGTGACATCGGTGTACAGATACAAGGCGATTTCCTAAAGACAACCGCAGGTAGAAATCTTGTTCACTATCAGGTAGGTGTATTCGATGGTCAAGGTATCAACGTAAAAGATGTTGACCAACAGAAGAATATCATTGGTGGTGTATGGGTAATGCCTGTTGAAGGCATGCGCTTAGGCTGGTTCGGATGGACTGGTTCGTATGCTCGCAAGGGAACATGGCTTGATGATACTGGTGCAACACAAAAAGGTGTACGCAGTCTGCAACAACGACGCTATGCCTTCTCTGCAGAATACAAAGTTAACGATTGGACCATACGCTCTGAATACGTACACTCTACTGGTAATGCCTTCGCTAAAGCACTGAGCAACACAGATGCTTCGGCAGCTACAGACTGCAGTCTTAGTGCAGATGGAGACAAAGCTCAGGGTGTTTATGCTTTAGTCATTGCGCCTATCATTCCTAAGAAGCTACATGCCAAGGCACGTTACGACATGTATCAGCCATCTGATGGTGCTGAAAAGCAGCGTACACAATATGACTTAGGACTTGACTACGAGTTCACCAAAAACCTTGCATTGAGTGGTATTTATTCTTATGTTCATGATCGTTCTATGAATAGTACGGGTAAACCAAACTATTCAATGTTTGATTTAGAATTAAGTTTCCGTTTTTAAAATGAATTAAACTAAAAATCACGGATGTTTTAAGGATATATCCGTGATCTTTGCTTCCTTTGCAACATTCAATATTAATATATGCATAACCTTGACGAAGGTTGTACTTCTGTTATGAAAAAACTCCTTCGTACAAGCTCAAGAAAATGAAAAAACAAAATCACATCAATCATCAGACAAGAGGTTTCAAAACGCCTTCTTCAGCAGCATCACGCCGTAGACATTCTTTAAACAAGGTAATGAAGATTATTATGACATTCTTTGCCTTAGCAGTTGTTGGCTTGGCTTATTGGATGTATCACAACTAAGCCTATTAATTCTTTAACGAACAAAAGTTCAAACGCCTACGCCTTATTCAGCTATAAATAGCTGAATAAGGCTGAATTTGTAAGTAAAAACAAATTCACAATATCATGGGAATGTTATTGTTAAATACCATTTCTTGGTAAACATTTCCCACATAAGATTGTCATTAACATCCTACTAAAGTGTAAATAATGACAATTGAGGTTTTCTATTCCTCTTTATTTAATGCTATCTACAGCCCAACACATATCGTGCGAAGCGCTAACACTATTCGTGCGGAGGGTAAACACAAGTTGTGTTGAAGGCTAACACATCACAAATAAAGACCTGATATGACTTCACATACTCTTCTATAAGCAATTATTCAAGTACAGACATTATCTATCTTTGTGAACTATATGAAGATGATAATGAGAACCATCATAATCTATTCGCATCATTCTATTATGGAGTTCTTTCCAAGTAGATAAAGACAAGGCAACATGCCCCATCGTACGTCTCAAGTTAATCTCTACTACAGGGTGAAGCATAAAACCTTCTTCTGCAGCAACAATCATCATATCAACACCTAACGGACCACTATAAACACCTCGCAAATGATTGGTAAGCAACTGCTCCAAATCTGAAATAACTTCATGCAACAGTTCATTCGACACATAAGTAGACAAAGTAGAATGTTTCTCAGCCTCGTCTGCAAGGCTATTACCTACATATGCGCCGTTAACAGTATGGAATACAGATAGTCCTGCGTAATGGACTCCATCTGCATCCGCATAAAATTCTACACCAAAATCCTTCACCTTATTGTAATAAGGCTCTATCATTATACCGCCTTGCGTCTTTATCACATTCTTAGACCAATTAGCCAATGCTGCATCCAAGACAGTATCAACATAGCGCACTCCTCTCCCACTGCTACTCCACGGAGCCTTTATCACAGCCTTACCCAAACTCTGAAGAATACGTTCTAATTCTATAATACTATCAACATAGGACGACTTACCAAGTAAAATAGGATGAATAAAGTTCTCTTGTAGTTCCTTTAATACAGCAGAAGAGAACTGACGATTACTAAGTCTACGTACATTTGCAAGCACCTCATTATCAGGAAGTACAGATGGCTTAATCCCCATCTGGCTCAACTGAAACTTAATAGAAGAATCCCATCCCCATGGCACAACCTTATCAATCTGTTCTAATAGACGATCTACACCTTTTTTATCAACAAAATTCACCTGCTTACCATAACGCTGAAGGCGAGAGGCATGCTGCTGAGCAGAACTCACGTTTTCCACAAGTACATAGTCACCTTCCGCTGCCCACAGAACAGGTAGGTAATCTAAATCATTGCGAAGCTGCCTACCTGCGTGCGGAGCCGTAAAGTACTTGTTATCATAAGCTAACGCTATATCATGTTCGGGGTTAAATACATGTAATGTCATCGAAATCCTTTGTTAATGCTGTGCAAAGGTACATCAAACCAAATATAACACAAAATAAAAACAAAAAAATCATTTTTTGCTATCTATAGTTTGCAAATTA
>CAMUQM010000272.1 GCA_947095945.1 uncultured Prevotella sp. | reverse complement strand
TTGGTAACCAGTTCGCGAGCTTGCTCTAATGTCATACCCTTCTTCTGGCGCAATTCAGCCAATTTCTCAGCATATTCTTCGCTCTTTGGATTGTTCTCTGGGTCAACAATGGTAGCCTTGTCAATGTTCTTAAGCCCCCATTCTGTGGCAAGCTTATGGATGTTGTCTGGGTTTCCAATGAGGATCAGATTGGCGATGTCATCAGCCAACACTCTGTCAGCTGCCCTCAGGGTACGCTCCTCTTCTGCCTCGGGGAGCACGATACGCTGCTTATCGGCTTTCGCACGTGCAACGATTTGCTCTAATAAGTTCATATATGTTTTTTGAAATGTTATTATTATAAATTCGGTTTTGCAATGCAAAGATAGCAAAATAAAGTTGTAATTCCAAACATAATTATTGTTTTCTCCCATAAAAGAATTTAATGCTGTCTGGTAAACATTTTCTGTATAACTTTGCCATTGGTTTCTTCTAAACATTATAGCTGTGAAAGCGAGTCTATCTATTTATCTTTTGCAGTTGTGTTGCAGCTTAGCACGGGTCGTGCTAATGGTTCGCACCACTTGTGCGGATGCTAAACACCAATGGTGCTCGGGGCTAAGCAGCTTGCAATATATTATCGGTGGGAGAGCAATTCGTTGTTAGGAAAGAGCTTTTCTACTAAAAGATGCAAATGAAGTATTAAGGGATAGTAATAAAAGCAATTTACTCTTTGGGCATTTTAGGTTTTCTGTATATCTTTGTATTCTAAACAAAACAGATAATGTTATGATTAAATTTCATGATGTTAAGACAACTGACCGTGACTTGATACAAAGCTATACGCTGTGTGGCGACCGCATGAACTGCGATTTAAGCTTTGCTAATATCATCTCATGGCGTTTCTTATATAATACGCAAATAGCTGAGGTTGATGGCTTTTTGGTCTTCCGTTTTTATACAGGGCATCATCTTGCTTACATGGCTCCGGTGTGGAAATGCAAGTGGGATGAGGCTTTGCGGGAACGTTTTGCAGCCGTTGTCCGACAGATGCGAGATGATGCGATTAGCTTGGGGCATCCTTTCTTGATGTTAGGTGTTTGTTCTTACATGGCTAATATCTTAGAGAAAACTTTCCCTGATACTTTCTATGTCAAGCCAGATCGTGACCACTTTGATTACATCTATACCCGTGAAAAGCTCGCTACACTATCTGGAAAGAAACTTCAAGGCAAGCGAAATCATTGTAATAAGTTCCGTAAGAGCTATCCTAACTATGAGTATCGTCCGCTTACAAAGGAGATGATACCCGAGTGTATCTCTGTAGAAGAGAACTGGAGGGCTGTCACAAAGGAGGATAACGAAGATACGGAAGAACTCTCTGAAGAACTTCGTTCTATGACACGTGTCTTCGATTTGTGGGATGAGATTGGTGCCCTTGGTGGTACGATATGGGTTGATGGGAAGTTGATAGCTTTTACTTTCGGCTGTCCTATCACGGATAAGGTGTTCGATGTTTGTGTGGAAAAGGCTGATACTGCCTATGAAGGAGCCTTTTCTATTATCAATCAGGAGTTTGCACAGCACCTTCCAGAGCAGTATGAATACATGAATCGTGAGGAAGACCTTGGTTTAGAAGGTCTCCGTTATGCGAAACTTTCCTATAAGCCAGACATTCTTTTGGAGAAGAGTGTGGTTATGGAGAAATACCCTTTGGCACAGGAGGGGACACAAGAAAAGATTAAAGAAGAAACTATTGCTTTATGGCGTGACACCTTCGATGACGTTGAACCCTTCGTTCAACTCTATTTTTCACGTGTCTTCAAACCTGAATACAATGTTATTTGTCAGGTAGATCAGCATACCGTAGCAGCGCTTCAGACACTTCCTTATACATTGAAATATTATTCAGAAGAGGTGCTAACGGCTTATATTAGTGGTGTGAGCGTGCGTGAAGAATTCCGTAAACAGAATATGGGTAACAACCTCATGTCGCAGGCTCATTTCCGTCTTTATCATAAAGACGTTGTTTTTGCGACACTGATACCTGCCGAAGAGTGGCTTTACGATTGGTATAGCCGTTGTGGTTATACACGTAACATTATTTGTACACCTCCTCCAGCGGGTGTTGATAACATGGACTTTGCAACCTTTGATAGCTGGCAACGTACAAGAGATTGTGTGCTTCTGCATGATGAAGAAGGGTTTGAAATTATTAAGGAAGATTACCGTATCTCACAGTCTATTGACCCGAATGCTCGTAGAGAAACGAAGGAAATCCCAGCGATGATACGTATTATCAATGCTGAAAAGGCATTGCAACTTTATGCAAAGCGCCATCCAGAGCGTACGGAGAACATACGTGTGTACAATGATTCGGATATTCCAATGAATAATATCTACTTCCAAATCAAGAACGGACACGTTATTCGAACCAATCGCCCTTTACCTGATACCCGTTCATTAACAATCACTGAATTAGCAGATTACATCTTTAAGGATGATAACCTTGAGATGAATTTAATGCTTAACTAAGGTGTTGGGTGTTAAGTGTTAGTTGTTGATGATGTGTTAAAGTTTGGCGCATTTGAGGGAACATGTTTTGTTTGTGTGTTGGTTGATGGGTATTAGGTGTTAATGAAGTGCGCATCTGAGGGAACATGTTTGAAAAAGGTTTGGGTGTTAATGAATAGTGATAAGCTTCCTATTCATTAACCCTCAATATTTAATACCCTTCTTTCCGGTATTCCTCATCACCCCTTTCTGGTATTCCTCAAAACTTAACACTCAACATTCATCACCCATCACCTAATATAGTATTCCTCAACACCCAACATTCATCACCCATCACCCATTACGCCGTTACAATCTCTTTGGTAAGAATACTCTCCAACTGTTCGGCAGAAAGGCGGAGTTGAAACTCACCACGTAAGGCAACACTGATACGACCCGTCTCTTCTGACACGATGATAGCCAATGCGTCAGAG
>CAMUQM010000271.1 GCA_947095945.1 uncultured Prevotella sp. | reverse complement strand
CCTTCTTTTACGAGAGCCCTGAAGAGAAATCTTTAGGGCTCTTTTTTTTGTTGTTTGTTGTTGGGTGTTGGCTGTTGAATGTTAGGTGTTGATGATATGTTGATAGGGGAAGATGTTGTTTTGGGCTAATAAGGGCTCAGTAGGAAAAAGGTGGGGAAATTTCTTTATTTGATATCTTTTTCTTTCCTTTGCATTATGGAAGATACTTTTCTATATTATTTAGCATCGTTGGTTCTCCCTAAGGATGTATTGAAATACTTCTCTATAGTTAAAATAGCCCCTAGTCCTTCATTACTGCGTACCCATCTTGATGAGAAGATGGAGAAAGAACTTTCCGATGACCTTCATTTTGAGTCTAAAGGCTTTATGAACGCCGTTGAGGTTACCGACTTCCCTATTCGTGACCATAAAGTTATTCTTGTTCTTCGCCGTCGTCGTTGGTTATATACGCGTACAGGCAAGAGTTTCTCTCTTCCTTTACAGATTGATATTACAGCCTCCGGTACTCGTTATTCCAAAGAGTTCGGAGCTTTTTTAAAAGAAACGTATGGAGACATCCCCAGTGACCTGCCGTACGCTTGAGGAATTTTATCATATCGATGGACATCAGTTTGAGAAACAATATAAGGAGGTGCTTAGCGGCTATAGGGATTGGGATCAGCTATATCACGCTGAGGACTGACTTCTGTTTCCTGATAATATGTGGTTCACATCTTGCCATAGATGAGACAGCTCTCTCCAACGGAGAACTTCATACGATAGTAACTAATAGGGACAGACATGGCAAGAAGGGCTTCCTTGTAGCAGTGGTTGCTGGAACAAAGTCTGAGAAGGTATGTGAGGCACTCGATAGGATACATGAACAACAAGCGTGAAAAGGTCGAGGAGGTAACACTATATTTGTCAGACAGTATGCGTAAGATAGTACGCCATAGCTTGCCTAAAGCCAAAAGAGTCATTGATAGGTTTTATGTTCAAAAGCTTGCCTGTGATGCTGTCCAGCAGATGAGGTTAGACTATCGTTGGAGAGCCATACAGGAGGCAAATGATGAAATGCAGGAAGCCAAACTTATAGGAAAGAAGTATCAACCTCGTACCTTTGAGAATGGAGATACGAAGAAAGAACTGCTAGCCAGGGGTAGATATCTTCTGTTCAAGTCTTCGGAGAAATGGACAGACTCACAGAAACAGAGAACTAAGATACTCTTCGAACTTTATCCTAAGCTTCAGACGGCCTATGGTCTGTGTTATTCCTTAAGAATTATTTTTGCCAAGAATACCATCAAAAATGCAGCAAGGTTATCAATGGCTAAATAGTACAATAAGGTGCAAGAGGCTGGGTTTGATTCTTTCAATGTTATTGCAGCTACATTCTATGAGCATTATGATGATATCCTAAACTTCTACAACAATAGAGCATCAAATACAGCAGTAGAACCTTTCAACTCAAAAATAAAATTATTCAGAACGAATCTGAGAGGAGTCAGAGACAAAAGTTTCTTTTTATTTAGAATCAAAAACCTATATGCATAATGAAGTTTTATCTATCTTTCATTAAAGGAAGATTCCATCGTGACATCTATAAAACCCTCCTTAAGGAAATTTAGGTTTTCCCTAATTAAGTAGTTAGTTTTGTAAAGGTCTTGTTTCTTAAATAAAATAGTATCTTTAATACAAATTTAATTTTAAATGCGTATCTTTGTACAAACATTAAAAAATCTACTATACATCAGCGCATCCAATTGCAATATTATCCTTATATAGGAAACAAATGAGTGTGAAATCTGAGTTTCAATTCTATCTGTAAGGAGTTTGTTGTAGTGTGATAAAAAGAGGATGCAGGATGGAGCGTATGAGCCTATAAGCCTATAAGGTAAACCACATTGGTAAACAAGTATTAATATTATTCAAAACTATTTATGGGATTTTTTAAGAACCAAATTGGCAAACAACTGGAAAATTTTAAACAATCTATTCCAGATGAACGATTAGACGAATTAGAAGCACAGGGTTACGACGTTAGTGAGTATCGTAAAGCAAAGCAGAATGCACGTAGTGCTAAGAATGCTATGCAGGAGGAAATACGAAATGCCCATGAAAATTGTACTAATCTTTCTAAGCTTGAACCTTATATGAAGACTCCTCGTAGTATCGAGAGTGAATTCTTCAAGGCTGTTGCAGGAAAGGCACCTTGGTTTGGCAAAGATAAGTGGAGAAGAAAGTATAGTGAAGGCCCAATTGTGTATCGTGGAGTTGTAGCGGCACAATCAGAACTGTACAAACCAAGCGACAAAGGAGAGGATGGGTTTTATGCAATTACCATTGTAGCTGTAGACAAAGCGCACCAATGCAACGAGGAGTGGATGGAACGTGTGATTAAACAGTTGCAAGATATGCAAGCGGGAAAAGTTGCTATCCCATCAGATTGTGCTGAACTTGTGGATATGATGAACGAAGTAGACAACGAGGGAGATTGGCGCAGTGGAATGCTTGGTATGAGTATTTCCGAAGGAGCGGAGGCGCATTACCGCAAAGATGTACTTTACCGTAAGAACCTACCAAACGGTTTCTTGCCTACCAATGGCATTGTTCCGCAGGTCTGTACCAATTTTCCTGTTAAGGAATCTCATTCACCTTTGACTGCTGATATACCTGTTCAATTCTATATGAATTAAGTCTGTAAGTTGGATGGATAAAAATTAAGAGAGGTGCACAAGCTGTGTGACCTCTCTTATTATTTTGTCGTTTTCTATGGGCGATGTGTTATTTGGGGTCAGTCCTAAAACTCAGTTGCAAGCCTATATTATTAAGCACACTTTTGTCATATAGGCCAACATCCTTCTTCAATCGATGACGCCATATAAAATAGCGTTTACAGTTTGAGCAAAACCAACTCTGATAACCATTCTTCTTCCCTTTTTAATGGTGCGATGAGAACCGCAATAAAAGCAGATTTTTTGTCATCGAA
>CAMUQM010000270.1 GCA_947095945.1 uncultured Prevotella sp. | reverse complement strand
AAATATTTCTTCTCACGTAAAAAAATATTTCTTCTCACGTAAAAAAATATTTCTTTTCACGTAAAAAAGAATTTATTTTCATGAAAATAATTCGAAGGAGGGTTTTTCTTATACTACTTGAAAGCTAATATAAATGCTGAAAATGCCTGTGTTAATCAGCTTGATAGGCATAATTTCAAAGCTTAATAGTGTGCTTGTTATCTGTTTGATATGAGAAAATAACTATTTAATATCTGCTATGTTGTCTATTCTTCTTCCTGTTTATAACTGCAGTTGTGTAGCTTTGGTGACAGAGTTACAGCGACAGTGCGTGGAATGTAAGGTAGACTTTGAAATCATAGTGGCTGATGATGGCTCGTTATCGGGTGCTATTGATATGAATACAGCTTGTCAGCATCTAATAGATGAGAACAAGGTAATTGAGCATTTGAAGGGTGTTCGTTATATTATTAGGGAGAAGAACGTGGGGCGTTCGGCTATTCGCAACTTCCTTGTGTCGCAGTCGAAGGGGGAAAAGATACTCTTTATTGATGGCGATTTGTCCTTGGATAATCCTTCTTTTATTCACAACTATCTGCAAACAGAAGCAGATGTAGTGGTGGGAGGAATCGCCATTGGGGGTAATCCAGACCGTTGGAAAGGTAATCTCAGATACTGTTACGAACGACAAAGTGAGACTATCAACACTGTTGAGAGCCGTCAAAGTCAGCCTTATCAGCACTTAGCAACGAATCTACTTGTGCGCCGTTCTGTTTTAGGAGAGCAGCCCTACGATGAGAATATTAGCCATTATGGTTATGAAGATGTACTCTTGGGTAAGCGTTTCCAGCAGCAACAAGTTGTTGTAAAGCATATAGATAACCCCGTACTTTTCTGTGATTTTGAGGATAACGCAAGTTATCTCGCTAAGACAGAAGAAGCTTTGCGCACGCTATTTGCCTTTAGAAAGGAGCTGAAAGGCTACTCTCGTTTGCTTGATAAAGCCGAACAGATTGAGCGTTTACACCTTTCTCCCCTCTTTGTAATCGCCTATAAGCTACTATCTTCTCCTATAAAGAATTGCCTCTTAGGCAATAAACCGAACGTTTTTTGGTTTAATATCTATAAACTGTTGTATTATTTACATTACACAAAGAACGCTATATGACAATTAAAAGATATTTCCTATCGCTTATTCTATTCTTTTCTCTTGTTGTAACTGCCTTTGCTGGCGGTGTTGGAACATGGAAGAATTATCTTGCTTACAGTGATGTACAATGGGTTGAAGAAGGAGGTAACAAGTTGTATGTACTTGCTTCCAATAGTCTTTATACCTATAACAAGAACGACCAGAGTATAAAGACCTACGATAAAGTTAATGGTTTGAGCGATACGGATATCCGTTTCATTGCTTGGAATAAGACAGTTCGTCGGTTGGTTATCCTCTATTCGAATAATAATATCAACCTTTTGGACGATAGAGGGAATGTTACGAATGTGCCAGATTACTATTTAAAGACAACAATGGCAGACAAAACCGTCAATGGTATTGATATGTCTGGCGTTTATTGTTATCTCTCTACAGTTTTTGGACTTGTAAAACTCAATGTTGCTAAAGCAGAGATAAGCGATAGTTATAACCTCTCTTTCCCTGTTAATTATAGCTATATTGAGAATGGTTATATCTATGCTGCCAGCCAAAGTAACGGACTATATCGTGCTGCGTTGTCTGCTAATCTCCTCGATAGAAACAATTGGACGAGCGTTGGAACTTATGTAGAGCGTCCAAGAACAGCTGATGCAGCGCTATTGGCACAGGCTAAAACGCTTAATCTTGGCGGTCCAAAACGCAACACCTTTGTATGGACTACCTTCCTTAATAACCGTCTTTATGGTACCGGAGGTATCTACAATCCGACCGTTAATAACTGGGAGAATCCGGGTATTGTACAGGTGTTACAGGGTGATGATTGGGACTTCTTTGAAGACAATCTTTCTACTCGTACGGGTTATCCTTATATAGGAACAAAGGCGGTAGCAATAGATCCTCGCAATAGCAATCATGTGTATGTAGGAGCACGAACAGGCCTCTATGAGTTTATGTCTGGTAAGATGGTAGCCTTCTATAACAAGGATAATAGTATCCTTCAAGGAGCCATAGACAGAGGCAGAGAACTGGGTAATGATTATGTACTTGTCTATGGATTGGCATACGATAGAGATGGTAATTTGTGGGTAATCAATAACCAAACGAAGAAAGAAAACCTTATCCGTGTGTCGAAAGATGGGCAGATGACATCCTTCAGTAAGCCTGAACTGATGAAAGATGGTGTAGGACTTTCAGGCTTGTCACAGATGCGCTTGGATAGTCATAACCTCCTTTGGTTTTGCAATGATCACTGGATTCAGCCGGGATTGTTCTCTTATGAACCTAAGAATGATAAGCTCAAAGCTTATACTCGCTTTGTGAATGAGGACGGATCAAACGTAGATATTACGGCTGTTCACTGCTGGGCAGAGGATATGGATAATAATATTTGGGTGGGAACAACGGCTGGTCCGATGCTTCTTCAACGCTCTCAAATGAACGAACTGGAGAACTATCGCTTCATACAAGTTAAGGTTCCACGTAACGATGGAACCAATCTTGCTGACTATCTTCTCGCTGGTCTTGATATTACTGCTATGGCAGTTGATGGCGGAGGACGTAAGTGGTTTGGTACGAAAGGTACTGGTGTCTACCTCATTAGTGCGGATAATATGACACAGTTGCAGCACTTCACGACAACAAATAGTCACCTGCTGTCTAATAATATTCAGTCTATTTCAATCAATGACGTAACTGGTGAGGTGTTCTTTGCTACTGACAAAGGACTCTGTTCATATATGAGTGATGCCACAAAGGCAGTAGATTCGCCTAATGATGAGATCACATACGCTTATCCAAATCCTGTAAAACCGGGTTATACTGGACCTATTACGATTGTTGGTTT
>CAMUQM010000269.1 GCA_947095945.1 uncultured Prevotella sp. | reverse complement strand
CTCTATTTTGATTGCGTACTGCGTGATGTGGAGGAAAAGCATTTGGACTCCCTAATGATTGTCTTCTCTTCCAAAATGGAAGCAGAGATGAAACTGCTTACAAGTAGTAAGGATGTAGAAGTGAAGGCTGCAGCAGAATTTGGTCAAGCATGGTTTGCCGTCGCATCTTGGCTCTTTAGTCATGATAAAGCACCTAAATCAACGGCTACACTGAATGTTCCAGAAGCATACAAGAAGATGGTAATGGAAGAAATCACCAAGGCTTTTGAGGCTGAAAATGGATATTCTGAAATGCTTGAGTATTCTTTTCCAGCAGAGAGGTTCGCTTATTCGCTCTTCCGTCCACGTGGTCATTACACCCGTTCTAAGGTTTGTAGTCGTTACTTCCGTGGCATGATGTGGTTGCAAACAGCCCATTTCGGCACGAATAAACCAGCAAAAATGAAGCAGATTGCTCTCATTGCAAATGTTTTCAACCAGCAACCAAAGTTGAAGATTATATATAATAAGGTGAGCGAACCTATCACTTACCTCATGGGAACACCTGACAACGTGACCCTCTTACAGGTTGCAGACCTTATTAAAGAGATGGGCTTACCTATAGAGAAGCTATTACTTTCAAATAAAGACATGGGTAAACTGACTGCAAACATTGAAGCAATAGCAAAGAAACAGACACGTATTGAGTTGAAGAAAACACATGGAACCAAATATGCGGTAGACATTATGCCACAGCGTTATCAGCCTGATGCAGAGGCATTGATAGCAACTACTGATCAAGATAGTCCTATCTCTCTCCGCCCATGTCCAAAGGGACTCGACTGGATGGCTGTTATGGGATTGCCCAGTGCCGAGCGTATCCTCATGGATGAACTGAAAGAAGCACAGAAGTGGAAGGATTTTCCAAAGGCGTTAACCAATGCTCGCAAGAAAGTTGCTAATACTCCGTGGGAAGCTTGCATGGCAAATCAATGGATGTATACGCTCCAGACATTGGGTGATACAGCACAAACACTTCCTTATTTCATGCAGACTCCACAGTGGCAGAAGAAGAATTTGAACACTGCACTTGCTTCTTGGGCTGAATTAAAGCACGATGCTATCCTCTATGCTAAGCAGCCGATGTTAGCAGAGTGTGGTGATGGAGGTCCAGAACCACCTGTTGTGAAAGGTTATGTTGAGCCTAACGTAAAGTTCTGGGAGAAAGCTATTGCTCTTGTAACAAGAATGGATAAAGTTCTCACTACATACGGCTTACAGACTGAAAAGGCTAAGAATGTATATGAACGCATAAAGGAAATGGCTGAATTCTGCTGTGATATCAGTAAGAAAGAGTTGAATGGTGAGAAGATTACCGATGAGGAATACAACCAGATTGAAATCATTGGTTCAACCGTAGAGAACATCTCTCTGGAACTTGTCAGCGAAGACAACCAAATGTTGCAGGGCTGGTCAGATGTCGTTAGCACCGACAAGAAAGTTGCTGTTGTAGCTGATGTCTTCACTGCTACAGGTGAAAACGTGGCTATGAAAGACATGTGTGTACTTTACGAAGGTGTTGGTCCTGCTTACGAAATATACGTAGTTGTTGAGATAGACGGCTCCCTTTATCTCACTCGTGGCTCTGTTTTCTCTTACCGTGAGTTCACTCGATTGACTTCAGACCCACGCATGACGGACGAAGAATGGCAAGAAGAACTAAAGAAGTCACCAACAGGTGGAACCCCATCATGGATGAATGAAATTATAGCTCCTGTAAAGGGAATGAGTGCTGATGATGAAGAGACTTTCTATAGTTCTGGTTGTTAAAGTTATTATATGCTTATTAACTCCTATCCTGCTATCTTTCAGCGGGATAGGAGTCAACTCTGTTAACCATAAGAAGTCTACTCTAAAAAGATTAGACGACACTGTAAGGATTGTTGTTACAGGTGATCTGCTACTTGACAGAGGGGTAAGACAGAAGATTGATATGGTGGGAGTTGATGCTCTTTTTTCACCAGCTATCGACTCGTTGTTCCTTTCTTCCAACTATGTAATAGCCAACTTAGAATGCCCAGTGACCAAAGTTAGGGAACGTGTGTTCAAACGTTTTATCTTTAGAGGGGAACCTGAATGGTTACCTATATTACGTCGTCATGGAATAACTCACCTCAACTTAGCTAACAACCATAGTATAGACCAAGGGAGAAATGGACTATTAGATACCCAAGAGCAGATTATAAAGGCTGGAATGATACCTATTGGAGCTGGTAAAAACATGGGGGAAGCAGCTAAACCTATCCTCATCTCCACAACTCCACGACACGTTTGGATAGTTTCATCACTACGCTTACCATTGGAAAATTTCCCCTATCTACCTCAAAAACCTTGTGTTAGTCAAGAGAGTATAGATAGTCTTATCACGCATGTTGAACGATTACGAGCAGAAGATAAGAACTGTTATATCCTTCTTATATTACATTGGGGATGGGAACATCACTTCAAAGCCACTCCACAACAGCGTGAAAATGCACACAAACTTATAGATGCAGGGGCTGATGCTATTGTTGGACACCATAGTCATACGCTCCAAACAATCGAAACCTATCAAGGAAAACAGATTTATTATGGTATTGGAAACTTCATTTTTGACCAACGAAAACCAATGAATTCTCGGGCATGTATAGTAGAGTTTTCCATCACTACAGACAAGTGTAAAGTTAAGACTTTACCTATAGAAATCAAGAACTGCGTACCCTACCTTAGTGAATAGCATTTTTAAATTGTGCTTATTTCTCACTTTTGGATAACTTTTCAGCGAAAAAGTTTGGAAGTTTACGTTTAAGTATATACTTTTGCAGCAGGTCTGAAGGTATAGCCTTACACAAAGTTATACCAAAAAGCAAAATGAAAAAGTAAACACAATATGAAGCGACAAGGACAAGCACTATCGTTAAAAAATCTAACAAAAAGTAATGTGTGGGACATTCAGGA
>CAMUQM010000268.1 GCA_947095945.1 uncultured Prevotella sp. | reverse complement strand
CGTTATCCAACTCCACGCACACTTATCTTTGGATTAAATGTTACATTCTAACTAATTAAATGTTACTTACGATGAAAAAGTTACTATCTTATATAACAGCTGCAGCCCTCAGTTTATCGCTGGCAGGCTGTATGGATATCGAGCCTGTTAGTACGATTACCGATGCAAACTACTGGAAGAATCCTGATCAGGTACAAGCTTTCAATCAAGGATTGAGTTCTTGGATGAGAAGTTATGCCGATAAGTATATTGTCTGGGGTGAAATGCGCAGTAATATCTATAGCGGTACTTCTTTCAGTGGTGAGGCTCCACAAGGCTACGAACGCTTGTGGAATAACACCCTTGAGAAGAGTAGTGCTGTGGTAGGCAACTACGGAGGGCTTTATACTGGTATCAATCAGATTAATCTGATGATAGATAAGGTGAATGAAGCTGGTTATTTAACCGAAGCGGAGAAGACCAGCTACCTTGGTGGTGCTTATGGTATGCGTGCCTTCTTGTATTTCCAGTTGCTTCGTACCTATGGTGACGTGATTATTTACTTACAACATACGGAGGGAAAGACCATTGACTTGGGTAAGGTTGCTCGTAAGCAGGACGCAGCAGCTGATGTGATGAAGCAGATAAAGGCTGATATTACAGCTTCTGAGACAGCTTATAATAACAATTATAAGTTTACTAATGGTCGCACCTATTGGTCGCTTGCTGCAACCAAGATGCTCAAAGGTGAGGTGTATCTGTGGAGTGGCAAACAGATGGGGGGCGGTTCTGCCGACTATCAGACAGCTCTCGCTGCTTATCAAGAGGTTCAGAATAATGCCGATGTAAGTTTGCTTGACAACTTTGAGGATGTCTTCGCTTATGATAATAAGGAGAACAAAGAGATTATCTATGCGCTTCACAATCGTGAGAATGAAGCGTCTTTATGGGGAGGTCTCTATACTTCACTTGTGATGAACAAGCAGAACGTTGGTGCTTATCGTCTGCATGATGACGCTGGTCAGGCTATACAATTTAGCGAATCAAGGTATCTGAACTTACGCTTAGGAAGTGGCGTAATGCGCTTCCCACTTGACAAGCGTTTGTGGACGAAACTCTATTCAAATGATGGTGACAAGCGTAAGAAGGCTTCTTTGGCAGATGTTTATCAGGCTTCAGATGGTTCATACGTGGGTAATATCTGTAATAAGTTCCACGGAACATTGCTTGCTGGTAGCTCAGCTACATCATGGTATGATGACCAACCTATCTATCGCTATGCAGAGTGTCTGCTTGGTATTGCTGAGGCTAAGGTCTTCTTAGGTCAGGATCCATCAACAGAAATCAATCAAGTTCGTCGTCGTGCTTATGGTGCTACCTACTTTAATGCACATGCTGAGGTACAATATCCAAATGATGTTAGTACGGGAGGTAGTGCTACGCTGACCACGTTCTATACTGATAACCCATTTGTTGGTGGTGATGAGGACCCAATAGAAGCAATCCTTAAAGAGCGTCTACGTGAGTTCTTGTTCGAGGGAAAGCGTTGGCATGATATCCGTTTAGTTGATAAGGCTACAAAGTATTCAACAGCAAGTGCCGATCGCTTGTTGTGGCCTATTGATGAAACAACCAAGTCAACGAATGCTGAATTGAAACAGACTCCTGGTTACGGAGATTAATACGAAAAGAGATTAATTTTTAATTTTATAGGGGAAAGATAGGGAATAAAATCTCGTCTTTCCCCTTTTCTTTTGCATATAATTAGCACAACGCTCTATCTTCGATTTGTATAATGTGATATTTATCTCTCACATAAGTTATGTGTTTGTGTCTTACTATCCGTTATAATGACTCTTATATGTCATCTTTAAGAAACGTGCTGACGCTTAGCACATGTGGTGCTCATGCTTAACACCAATGGTGCTGAGTACTAAATAATCTGCACACTTGCCTCATTCTTCTAATAGTAGACTTGCTTATTGTCAGTTGGTTTACTAACTTTTAGGTATTGCACGCTCTATAGAATATTAATACTTTTGCATCGATAGTTGAATACATATTTTTTACTTAAGACTCTATTCGTAGTAACACGGAGTCTTTAAACTACAAGTTAGATGAAAAATAACAGAAAAATATTTATCTGCAAAGGGGTGTATAATACTTATTCGTTATATAGAAAGGCGATTTGTCTAACACTTTTCTCAAGTTTTCTCATGCTTAGAGGAAACGCACAAGAGATGAATAAGCGTGATACAACTGTTGAGATGAAAGAAGTTATGGTGACAGCACGTAGCGAGATTAGGAAGCTGAAGGAATCGGCTATGCCAATATCTGTTATAGGACAGCGTCAGTTACAAGGTACAGCGACAAATATTAATGACGTACTTGCGCGTACAGTTGGAGTTACCGTGCGAAATACAGGAGGTTTAGGTAGTGCCTCTCGCATCTCACTTCGTGGCTTAGAAGGTAAGCGTATGGGAATGTATGTGGATGAAGTTCCGATGTCGCAGTTGAGTAACTTTGTTGCCTTAAACGATATCCCAACGAATATGATAGAGCGTATTGAGGTTTATAAAGGTATTGTTCCTTATAAATTTGGTGGTTCTGCATTAGGAGGAGCAGTTAATGTTGTAACGAAAGAATATCCACCTGTTTATTTTGATTTCTCATACGAACTGGGTTCGTTTAACACACATCAAGTATCAACGGTGTTTAAACGTACCAATCATAAAACTGGTCTACAATTTGGTATTGGCGGAGCCTTCTCGTTTTCAAAGAACAATTACAAAATGACATTGGCAAATTTGGACAATAGAATCGTGGAAAGAGACCATGATAAGTTCAATAAAGTCATGGCTGGAATGTCTGTTAAGGCTACGAAATGGTGGTTTGATGAGATGAAATGGGAGCTCATTTTCCTGAAGACCCGACAAGAGATACAAGGAATCGATCTTGATGTGCGTGAGGCTTATAATCATTCTGTTAGTGGTGTGACGGCATTGA
>CAMUQM010000267.1 GCA_947095945.1 uncultured Prevotella sp. | reverse complement strand
CTTCATTGTTTTTTGTTCCTTATGGGATTTATTAGCCCAATTAGCCCAATTAGCCCAATTAGCCTGATAAGTCTTTTCCTACAACGCTCTTACATAGCTCTTGAACTGCTCGCCACGGTCTTCCATATTCTTGAAGAGGTCGAAGCTTGCACAGCATGGACTTAAGAGAACTGTGTCGCCAGACTTAGCTAACTCTGCGCAAGCTGCAACACAATCCTTCATGGAGTGGGTGTCGCGGACTGGGATGCCGAGCTCGTCGAAGTTATCATGAAGCTTCTTGTTGTCTGCACCAAGATAAACGATGCCCGCACACTTCTGCTTAACTAAATCCTTAATGCTACTGTAGTCATTACCCTTGTCCTTTCCTCCAATGATGAGGATGGTTGGTGTACGCATGCTTTCAAGTGCATACCAGCACGCATCAACATTGGTAGCCTTTGAGTCGTTGATGTATTGTACACCAGCAACTTTGCAAACCTTTTCCAGTCTGTGCTCAACGCCGGGGAAGTCGCTCAGACTCTTGCGGATATTTTCTTTTTTAATACCACTGATATTTGAAGCAATACCAGCTGCCAACGAGTTGTAGATATTGTGGCGACCTGTGAGCGAAAGGTCTTCCTGCTCCATGTTGAATGGTTCAGGTTGCTCAATGGTATATTGTCCTTCTTCGATGTAACCAATACTACCATTCTCTTTCAGTTCAGAGAAAGGATAGCATACGGCATGTACATCAAACTTCTCAAGTTCTTTCTTTATTACTGGATCATCATTCCAATAGATGAAGCTATCCTCCTTTGTCTGGTTCTGAATGATACGCATCTTTGAGTCTGCGTAGTTCTCAAACTTGAAGTCATAGCGGTCCAAGTGGTCTGGAGTGATATTAAGAAGGATAGCAATATTCGCACGGAAGTTGTACATGTTATCCAACTGGAAGCTGCTCAACTCAATGATATAATACTTATGTGGGTCTTCTGCAACTTGCAGTGCAAGGCTGTTTCCAATGTTTCCCGCCAATCCTGCATCGTAACCAGCATTCTTGAAAATGTGATAGATGAGGCTTGTTGTGGTAGTCTTTCCATTACTTCCAGTGATACAAATCATCTTGGAATTAGTATATCGACCCGCGAACTCAATTTCACTGATGATATGTGTTCCTTGTGCAATGAGTTTCTGAACCATTGGCGCTTCGTTAGGAATGCCCGGACTCTTGATGATTTCATCAGCATTGAGAATCTTCTCTTCTGTGTGCTGTCCTTCTTCCCATTCAATGCCACGTTCATCGAGCATTTTCTTATACTTGTCCTTAATGGCAGACATGTCAGAAACAAAGACATCAAAGCCTTCTTTCTTTGCCAATACGGCTGCGCCGGCACCACTTTCACCGGCTCCAAGTATTACAATTCTTTTCATATATCTTTCCTTTCCTTACTCTTGCTTATGGAATATTCTTGTTTGCTAGTTTGTTACCTCACTTTGGGTAATCCGTTACCAGTCTTTTAGAGTCGTACTTAGTATGCGCACCAATTGTGCTAATGCTTCGCACACCTCGTGCTAATGCTCCGCACTCCTCGTGTTTATCTTATCTTAAGCGTGATAATGGTCATTGCAGCGAGGATAATGGTCACGATGATGAAACGTAAGGTAATCTTACTCTCATGCACTGCACCATGTGGTCTCTTCAAGAGATACTTACATTCAGGGTCAAGTTGACTATCCTGAGTACGGAAGTTATCATGGATTGGTGTACGCTTGAAGATACGCTGTTTTACACCTTTACGTTTACCTAATTTATAGTACCATACTTGTACGATAACGCTTAAGCTTTCAACAAAGAATACGCCACAGAGAATAGGGAGCATCAACTCTTTGTGAATGATTATTGCACCTACTGCTATGATACCTCCGATGGTAAGACTTCCCGTGTCACCCATGAATACCTGTGCAGGATAAGCGTTGTACCAAAGGAAACCTATCAATGCTCCAATGAATGCCATGAAGAATACAACTAACTCTTCCGAGCCCGGTATGTACATAATGTTTAGATAGGCAGCGTATTGTATATGGCTACTTACGTAGGCCAATATACCCAATACGACACCTATGACTGCGGAGTTTCCAGCACACATTCCGTCCATTCCGTCATTAAGGTTTGCACCATTAGATACGGCTGTAACAACAAAGATGGTCATAAGGACAAATAGAATCCAACCACCTGCAGTCTTATACTTGCCTAAGATACCTACAATCTCTGAGTAATCAAGATTATGTAGTTTGACAAATGGGATGGTCGTCTTCAATGTCTTTTCGGCTTTTGCCTCATGTTTTATGACGATTTCCTTGCCATTCTGATTTGCAACCTCAAGGTTCATATTGGCTTTAACGTCAGGCGAAGCCCAAAGCACTAAACCAACGATAAGTCCAATGGTTACTTGTCCGATAATCTTATATTTACCTTTCAGTCCTTCCTTGTCATGCTTGAATATCTTGATGAAATCATCCATTCCACCGAGGAAACCTAACCAAATGGTTGTAACAATCATCAGCAGAAGATAGATGTTACGCAATCTACCTAACAAGACAACTGGAATCAAGAGGGCAACAATAATGATGATACCACCCATTGATGGTACACCAATCTTGTTGACACCGAATGGGTCAATCTCTGCATCACGCTGAACTTCGGTTATCTGTTTTTTCTTGAGGTATTTAATAAACCGCTCTCCAAACCAAGCAGAGATAACCAGTGCTAATATCATTGCCAAGATCGAACGGAAACTAATGTAGCCCCAAAGGTGTGAGCCACTGATGCCGAACTGGTCAAGCCAGCGGAAGATATAGTATAGCATTTTATTTCGTTTTTATATTGTTCTTACTATAGGTGATAGCGTATCTAATTATTTTATAGATTACTTGATGCCAAAGATTTCACGGATAACCTCATGGTCATCGAAGTGGTGCTTCACACCGTTTATCTCTTGGTAGTTCTCATGTCCCTTACCAGCAACAAGAATAACGTCACCTT
>CAMUQM010000266.1 GCA_947095945.1 uncultured Prevotella sp. | reverse complement strand
GAGACAATACATACGTAAGTGTTTTCAAAGACATGAACGTTGGTTCGCTCAATACGGACAATGCACTGGTGATGACGAAGGGTGCTTATACCTTCGTATATAAGGCGAAAGTGTATATAACCGACACCGAACACATCTATAAATATGCCCAGAAAGAGGGAAAGTTAGTGCAGGAGGGGAATACTATCCTACTCCCAAGTGGGGCTAAGGCAATGTACATCACCTTCGCTTCCGACCATAAGGCATACGTCTCTTGTCCTGGTTTAGGAAAGGTAATCATCATCAATCCTACCACAATGGAGAAGGTTGGAGAGATTGATTTGGCGGAGTACTCCTTGGGGAAAGCCGCTGGTGACAATAATCCTGAGCCTGCCGCATCTATCATAAGAGACGGAATACTCTATGTGGCACTTAGTCAGATGAAGTCTACATACATCTGTGAGGCGGGTGCTTACGTGGCTTTGATTGACACAAAGACCGATAAGCCAATCAAAGTCGTTAGTGATCCTCGTGCCTCAATGGCTTCTGGTGAGTCGCCAGCTGGCGACCCCTTCATCGATGAGAAGGGCGATATCTACTTTTACTGTGTAGCGATGTTCGGCTATCAACCGGGTGTCAAGGAGGGATTCCTACGTATTAAGAAAGGTCAGACAGACTTTGATAAATCCTACTGCTTCACCCTTGCGGATGTTGACTTAGTAGGAGTCAAAGGCAATAAAACCTCGTATGCTTATATGAAGGTCTATGGGGGCAACGGAAAGGTGTATGCTTACCTCAACATACCAGGTGCTGCAAGCAACCCACCAGACTATGTCCACGATAAATGCTTCCAACCTTTCGAGATAAATCTCTACAATAAGAGCTGTACAAAGTTGGACCTCTCTGCCACAGCTGGGTGGGCTGCAACCCTCTGTAAGTCGGGTAATGACATCATCTTCGGTATGTCCACCGATCAAGGCATGGGCTATTCCGTCTATCATCCAGCCACTGCCACCTACGAGACCCTCAAGGTAAAAACCTCTGGTACACCATATGCAGTGCATGAGTTGAGGTAGTTTGTGTACATATCGAATCCACAGAAAGAGTAGTAGTCCCTTCCCTTGAGAGTGTATCATTTTTGATATACCCTCAAGGGAAGGAACCGCTTGGTGGTTGCTGGTGGTTCTTTGTGTGGCTGTTAGGGGGTGGGATATTCCTTCTTCCCCTTTGCTGTATTTATTCCGAACTTTTTCCTTATCAATTTTGCTTTTGTACTTTTTATTTGTTATCTTTGCGGTAGATTTAATTAAAAAAGAGTTCTAAGACGATATATGGCTAAAATTAAGACAATTGGAATTCTGACCTCTGGCGGTGATGCCCCGGGCATGAATGCAGCGATACGTGCTGTGACCAGAGCAGGCATCTATAATGGGTTTGAAATCAAAGGTGTCTATCGTGGTTATGAAGGATTGATAACAGGTGACATTAAGTCTTTTACAACTGAGAATGTCAGTGGTATCATCGGTCAGGGCGGTACCATCCTCAAGACGGCACGCTCAAAAGGCTTTACTACGATAGAAGGACGTCAGCAGGCATATGAAAACCTTGTGAAGGAGGGAATTGATGCGCTGGTAGTCATAGGTGGTAATGGTTCGTTGACGGGTGCGATGATGTTTGCACAGGAGTTTGATTTCTGTTGCATCGGTTTGCCCGGTACGATTGATAACGACCTCTATGGTACGGACAGTACCATCGGTTATGACACGACGATGAACACTATTATGGAGTGTGTTGACCGTATTCGTGATACTGCGCAGAGCCATGAGCGCATCTTCTTTGTAGAGGTGATGGGACGTGATGCAGGTTTCCTTGCACAGAACTCGGCTATTGCCAGTGGTGCTGAGGCTGCGATTATCCCAGAAGATTCAACTGGTGTGGACCAGTTAGGTCGTTTCATGGAACGTGGTATTCGCAAGTCAAAGAAGAGCTGTATCGTTATTGTCTCTGAGAGTCCTAAGTGCGGTGCAATGTATTATGCAGACCGTGTGCGTAATGAGTTCCCTGACTACGATGTGCGTGTGTCAATTCTTGGGCACTTACAGCGTGGCGGTCGTCCTTCAGCACGTGACCGAATCCTTGCCAGCCGTACGGGTGTTGGTGCTATTGAGGCTATTCTTCAAGGTCAGCGTAACATCATGGTTGGTGTTAGAAACAATGAGGTGGTTTATGTACCATTGTCTGAGGCGATTCGATCTGATAAGCCTTTCGACAGAAAACTCATCAAGGTTCTCGACGAGTTGAGTATCTAAAGAGGGGCTTTCCACCTTATTTATATATAAAGGAAATAATAATAAAAAACAATAAAGATATTTATGTCACAGATTAATGGGCGCATCTCCCAGATTATCGGTCCTGTTATCGATGTCTACTTTGATACTAAGGGAGAGAATCCTGAGAAGGTTCTGCCAAAGATTTACGATGCCCTACGCGTAAAACGTCCTAATGGGCAGGATTTGATTATCGAGGTACAGCAGCATATCGGTGAAGATACCGTGCGTTGTGTGGCTATGGATAATACAGACGGTCTGCAGCGTAACCTTGAGGTTGTGCCAACTGGCAGTCCTATTGTCATGCCAGCTGGCGACCAGATTAAGGGTCGAATGATGAACGTTATCGGTCAGCCTATCGACGGTATGGAGCCACTGAGCATGGAAGGTGCTTATCCTATCCATCGTGAACCTCCTAAGTATGAAGACCTCTCTACACGTAAGGAGATGCTTCAGACAGGTATTAAGGTCATCGACTTGCTTGAGCCTTATATGAAGGGTGGTAAGATTGGACTCTTCGGTGGTGCCGGTGTAGGTAAGACGGTGCTTATCATGGAGTTGATTAACAACATCGCAAAGGGTCACAATGGTTACTCTGTATTTGCTGGTGTAGGTGAGCGTACTCGTGAGGGTAATGACTTGATTCGCGATATGTTGGAGTCAGGCGTTATCCGTTATGGTGAGAAGTTCCGCAAGGCAATGGATGAAGGCAAGTGGGACC
>CAMUQM010000265.1 GCA_947095945.1 uncultured Prevotella sp. | reverse complement strand
AAGTCTACGATGGTTGGTATGCTTGACAAGGTGAAGAAGGAGATTGTCACTGGTCAGTTTGAGGTTAAACAGGTCTTCAAGATTTCCAAGGTTGGAACTGTTGCCGGTGGTATGGTTACTGAAGGTAAGGTTCACAGCAAGGATAAGGGTCGTGTAGTTCGTGATGGTATCGTTGTTCATACTGCTCCTATTGATGCGCTTAAGCGTTATAAGGACGATGTGAAGGATGTTGCTACAGGACTTGAATGTGGTATCTCACTTGTCAACTATAATGATTTACAGGTAGGTGATATCATTGAGACCTTTACGGAGATTGAGGTTGAACAGAAATTGTAATAACATAAAAAACCGTCTTTTCTCCAATACAGGAGTGAAGGCGGTTTTTTCTTCATGGTAACAAATGTTGCCATTGCTCTTTGTGGCATATATCTTGTATGTTCACAGAGTGTATATAAGTATTGAGAATAGAGATGGTGGGAGCTAAAAACTTATTGTTGGATGAATATGAACGATAGGTTTAAGTGAGTCAAACAATAGGTGTAAGAAAGATAAAGAGTGTATTTGGATGGGCTAAACGTTAGAGATGAAAAGATATACAGTAAATGAAAGTATTGGCTTTAAGTCGTCTAACTCCCTCTAACTTCTCTAAATCCTAAGCAACTTCTTTCTCTTTAATCACAAAAACAAATGTCTGAGAACAAGAATAATGAATTTGTAAAGAAGGTCGCAGAGCAGAAGTATGAGTTCGGCTTTACGACTGATGTACATACGGAGGTCATTCCGAAAGGTCTGAACGAGGATGTCGTTCGACTTATTTCGCAGAAGAAAGGGGAACCAGACTGGCTCCTCGATTTTCGTTTGAAGGCTTTCCGTTACTGGCAGACACTCCCCATACCAACTTGGGGACACTTGCATTTGCCAGAGTTACATCTGCAGGATATCTCCTATTATGCTGATCCATTGGCGAAGAAGCCTAAAAACAAGGAGATTGATCCAGAGTTAGCAAAGACTTTTGATAAGTTAGGTATTCCTTTGGAAGAGCGTTTGGCATTGAGTGGTACGGCAGTTGATGCCATTATGGACTCAGTGTCAGTGAAGACTACCTTTAAGAAGCAGTTGGCTGAGAAGGGTATCATCTTCTGCTCTATTGGTGAAGCGGTTCAGGAGCACCCTGACTTGATACGTAAGTATCTTGGAAGTGTTGTTCCTTATCGTGATAACTATTCTGCAGCACTTAACTCTGCGGTGTTCAGCGATGGTTCTTTTGTATATATTCCTAAGGGAGTTCGTTGTCCAATGGAACTTAGTTCGTATTTCCGTATCAATGCGGTTAATACAGGTCAGTTTGAGCGTACGTTGATAGTGGCTGATGACGATTCTTATGTAAGCTATCTTGAAGGCTGTACTGCTCCTATGCGTGACGAGAATCAGTTGCATGCAGCGGTAGTAGAAATCGTTGTGATGGACAATGCTGAGGTGAAGTATTCTACTGTTCAGAACTGGTATCCCGGTGATGAGAACGGTAAGGGTGGTGTGTTGAACCTTGTTACAAAGCGTGGTGAACTACGCGGTGTAAACTCTAAGCTGTCATGGACACAGGTAGAGACAGGTTCGGCTATCACATGGAAGTATCCTTCTTGTATCTTGAAGGGTGACAACTCGCAAGCAGAGTTCTATTCTGTTGCCGTAACAAACAACTATCAAGAGGCTGATACTGGTACGAAGATGATACACATGGGTAAGAATACCAAGAGTACAATCATCTCTAAGGGTATCTCTGCTGGTCATAGCCAGAACTCTTATCGTGGTCTGGTTCGTGCAACAGCGAATGCCGAGAATGCTCGCAACTATTCAAGTTGTGACTCTCTGCTCTTAGGTTCAGACTGTGGTGCTCACACCTTCCCTTATATGGATATCCATAATGATACGGCTATTGTTGAGCATGAAGCTACTACTTCTAAGATCAGTGAAGACCAGCTTTTCTATTGCAATCAGCGTGGTATTTCTACAGAGGATGCAGTTGGTTTGATAGTCAATGGATATGCTAAGGATGTACTCAATAAGCTTCCAATGGAGTTTGCTGTTGAGGCACAGAAACTTCTTTCAGTAACGTTGGAAGGAACAGTAGGGTAATATAACTAAACACGGAATATGCGAAAGGTCATTCTTTTCACGTCTGGCTTGCTGCTTACAACAATGCTTCAAGCCCAGTCATGGCAACCAAAGCTGTGGCAGAAGTATCTTATTGGCGAACAAGTAAAAAAGGAGTCAATAAGCAGTTGTCACTCAGTAATGGGTAACGTTGTTGCACCAACGCCTTATGACCCTCGTCTCTTTCGTACAGTAACGGGGGCAGGTTTTATAAAGGATATTCCTCCTTATAAGAAGAAGTCGAAATCTTTCTTTGGTAACAACGATACTTCGCGGTCATTGGCAGATGAGCGTTATGAACGAGAGAAAGCAGAGAGAATAGCTCGTGGTGACTATTCCACTTCTGATTTTATAGTGGATATGGTGTTTGATTTAATTGATACCTTTCTTTTCAAAAATAAGTAAAACAAAAGCAATATGTTAGAAGTAAGAAACCTGCATGCAACCATCGCAGGTAAAGAAATATTAAGAGGTATCAACCTCACAATTAATGATGGTGAGATTCATGCTATTATGGGGCCTAATGGCTCTGGTAAGTCTACGCTCAGCGCAGTGCTTACAGGTAATCCTCTCTACGAGGTAACTGACGGTATGGCTCTTTTCAATGGTAAGAACCTCTTGGAGATGAAGCCAGAGGACCGTTCTCATGAAGGACTCTTCCTGTCTTTTCAGTATCCTGTAGAGATTCCCGGTGTGAGTATGACCAACTTTATGAAGGCTGCTATTAATGCGAAGCGCACTTATGAAGGGTTAGAGCCGATGAAGGCTGCAGAGTTTATGGCACTTATGCGTGAGAAGCGTCAGTTGGTTGGGATGGATTCAAATCTCTCTCGCCGTAGTGTAAATGAAGGCTTCTCTGGTGGTGAGAAGAAACGCAACGAGATTTTCCAAATGGC
>CAMUQM010000264.1 GCA_947095945.1 uncultured Prevotella sp. | reverse complement strand
GTACTGGTGTGAATGCCCAGCAACGTGCCGTTGCGGTCCATCATTTGGACACGCCCTGGCGACCATCGGACTTGGAGCAGCGTAATGGACGAGCTGTGCGCAAGGGAAATCTTATCGCCAAGGAGTTTGCGGACAACAAGGTCGATGTGATTATCTACGCTGTAGAACGTTCTTTGGACAGTTATAAGTTCAATTTGCTGCATAACAAGCAGCTCTTCATCAATCAGCTAAAGACAAACACGCTCGGCAGTCGTACCATTGACGAGGGTTCAATGGATGAGGACAGCGGCATGAACTTCTCAGAATACGTAGCAGTGCTTTCAGGTAATACCGACCTTTTAGAGAAAGCAAGATTGGATAAGAAGATTACCACCTTGGAATCAGAACGTAAGAATTTCCTTCGTGAGCGTGATACCGCAACGGGCAAGTTGGCTGAGATTGAGAGTTCCGTGTCCTTCCATACGGATAAAATCAAGGAGGCACAGTCAGACCTGGCTCTATTTGAGCAGCGTGTAGAACGTGATACCGATGGACAGCCCATCAATAAACTGACAATCAAGGGTGTGGGAGACAACACCGACATCAAAGTCATCGCTGCACGTTTACAAGAAATAGACGAGAAGGCACGAACCAAAGGAGAGTACAACAAAATCGGTGAGATATACGGCTTTTCCATTATGGTCAAGACGGAGAGCACTTCCAAGGACTTATTCGACTGTTCAGTGAATCGCTTCTTTGTGAAAGGACAGGAGAGTATCTACTATACCTATAATAATGGTAAGTTGGCAACAGACCCTAAACTTGCGTGTCAGAACTTTGTTAATGCCTTAGAGCGTATTCCAAAGGTAATAGAGTCGCATGAGAAGGAAATGGCAAAGGTTTTGGCCAACAAAGACGTTTACACTAACATTGCTAACAGTTCTTGGAAAAAAGAGGACGAACTTCGTGCGCTCAAGGGGAAGGCAGCAGAGCTGGACAGAAAAATAGCCTTAACACTTTCACCTCAGGAAGAGGAACAAGATGCAAAGGATGAAATGAAACAAGGAGAGGGTCTGTCCGGCAACAATCATTCTGTCGGGAAAGGGAATGATAACCTTTCTGTTCAGGATGCAAAAGAGGAGAAACATTCGCAGAGTTTCAAACCGAAATGGCGGCATTATCCTTAACGTTATTCCTTAGTTCTCTCTATTAGATTTTGGCAAATAACGCTTGTTATTGCCAAAATCTAATAGATTGCTTGTGTTGTTTACTATTTGCTTATCCTAAACCTTTCTTGAAGTTCGGATAGTGCAGCTAATAGTTCTTCAAATGAAGGTTTTTTCCCATAAATCATTGATTCCATCATTGCCTGATAGTCTGATTTCCATTCTTCAAGAATATCTTTCCGGGGGACAATCCGGAGACGTTTGCGTACATCGGGAGTATAATCCACATCTTTCACTGAAGTATAAATTTCTCTATGATGACGAATAGATTCCCATAATGCATCATCTTCAATGGCTTTCTGTGCAAAATCTTTATTCATCATGGTGTAAAGGTCATAAAGATGTCGGCTCTTGCGCTCTGCTATCATTCCGTGTCCGGGAATGGAGAAGAGTTCGTGAAGCAAGAACGCCTTTTCAAGGAATGTCTTTGCGGGAATAGCAGTATAAACGGCACTGTCAGCCAATGGTGTAATCGGAAGATGCTCTCCAATAATACTTTTAATTTGTATTAATTCTGTCGGATCAAGCAATGAACGTGCACTCACTTCCAATACAATATCAGGGCGGAGATATGTAAGCTCCTTGTCAAAAACTGATTTGTAGTGAAGATAAATCTGACGTGGCTCGGGATAGGTGGCGTCACCTTCGCCATTGGGTTGGGCATTAACTGTGACAAACGACAGCAAGCCTTGTCGTTTTAGTTCTTCACACATCATGGGGGTTAGTTCCTCTAAAACAAAAAGCGATGATGCCTTGCGCAATTTCTTGATTTGTTTTTTCGTGAGATCTCCTTCAGGAGCACCAAGAAAAACAGGATTGACAGCAACATCTATATCTTCCGAGAATCGCTCTATAAGTTTCCAACCTTTGCTCAGACTTGTGCCGCCTTTGAAAACGAGATACTCTGCTATAGGAAGTGAAAAGATAGTTTGCAAGATTGCAGTTACCCAAAAATCTTTCTCTATCACTTGTGCGGGTAACCCAACTTTATCTGCAATTGATTCATAGACGCTTTTCCGTTGTGAGTCGGATAATCCAAGAAACCTATTCATATAGACCAACTATAAATTCCCTTACCTTTGATGGCATCAGTTTGAGGTCGGCAACTTGAAGGTGAGGATTTTCGTTTAACTTCATTTTAATGGTAGCAACCTGCTCATCAGTCAGGTTCTCTACTTTCCAGTCTTTAAGGGCTGTTGTTAAGAGAAGGGCCAACCGACTACGGATGGAGAAATATCTGGGAGAGACGCGCTTGAATTTTATGTTTTTCCCTTCGCCAAGATTTATAGTACGTGAGACGCCATCGGTTAAGTAAGCTATGTTCATCGGTATCTGTTGAGTCAGTCCTAACTGGTATTGGGCATAAAGCCCCGTTGGGACAATTCTTGCGCCATCCCTTTTTGCCATTGCTTTGGCAATATCCTCAAGCGATGGAGGAACCATACCCAGACCATATACTTTTTCCATTTTGGGATAGCAATAAATGCCACGTGCAACTCTAAGCATCTGTCCTTTTTCTACGAGACGTTCCAAAGCCTTATTAACGGCATCTCGATTGCCATACGAAATAAAATCCCCCACAAAAAACACAGAACCACGTCCGCGCTTCTTTGATTTTATAAGTATTTTACTTTCAATGCTTTTTGTCATAATTATAATTGTATTTTGTCGTGAAATAATGCATTATTCACGACAACAAAGGTACATATAAAATCTCATAATCAGCACAAAAAACAGAAAAAAGTACGAGCTTAGCGAGCTATGCCAGTATTAATGTACGTATTTTCAATTTTGTAACCGTTATTTTGTAATGTAACTGCTTGCATTTACACAACAAAACAACAATAAAAACC
>CAMUQM010000263.1 GCA_947095945.1 uncultured Prevotella sp. | reverse complement strand
CAGCACCCAAATAAACAAGATGCAAACCACCATCACCATTATATGTGTTGGAATACGTAGCATTGGTTGAAGAAGTGCTTGGGAAAGCATTGACATTTTGAGTGTTACTAAAGTTATAACCAACATTTGTATAAGGCAAAATACCGAAGCTTACACCCACATGTTTAAAGGCTCTGAAAGATGCAACAACATATTCAATATTAGCATTTTTAGCATTCACCTTTTTACCATTTTCCTCAAAATTAGTCAACTGAAGACCAATACCTGCATCAAATATGAATGAAAGAGAGTCTACAGAAGCGTATGAAGCAGGGTTCGTATAGTTCACCTGATTACGCTCATGAAAACCGTATGCCAATCCGTTCATACCACGATTAAAACTTGTTGCCTGAGATGCCAAAGCGCCTAATCCATACTGACTATATGGAGAGTTAGTTCCACTTTGGGCTGACACTTGTACTGCAAGACCTGCAAGGAACGCTGCTGCAATTATCTTTTTCATTCGCTTTCTTTTTCTTATTCTGACGATATGTCTAAACAATATATTGGCGCAAAGTTATTAAAAAAAATCTATATTGCAGAAAAACAATAAAGGATTTTGATTTTTAATAAGCTTTCTTTGTGCTCTCGTGCTTTTTTATTATCTTTGCGGAGAAAATGAAAAAGGGAATATTATATATTGTACTGACTTTCCTCCTGTCTGTCATTAATGTTACAGCAGGGGCTCAGTCTATGAGTAATGCTGATAGCATTCAAATATCCCTTTTGACTTGTTCGGCTGGTAAAGAAGTCTGGGCGCAATACGGCCATACCGCTATTCGCTATTATGACAAGGAAAGTGGAGAAGACTTTGCCATCAATTATGGTATCTTCTCCCTCGATCAAACCTACTTTATTCCTCGTTTTGTTCTTGGTATGACTGACTATTGCATGGGAGTTCAAACCATGGACACTTTCCTTGCGCAATATAATTACGAGGGGCGGGGAGTTGTAGAACAAGTTCTAAACCTATCTGCTGAAGATAAAGAAGCAATATATGAAGCTTTACAGGAGAACATGAAGCCTGAAAATGTAGTTTATCGCTACAACTACTTCTTTGACAACTGCACTACCAGAGCACGTGATATGATTGTTAATCACTTGCAGGGAAAGGTTGTTTATCCTCCAGCTGATGAAGATGCAACGTTCCGTTCTATGATTCATAAATGGAATAACAAGTATGAATGGTCACAATTCGGTGAAGACCTTCTCCTCGGTGTGAATGCTGACCGCAAGACAACAAAGGCTGAACAACAGTTCTTACCAGAGAACCTAAGGAACGATTTTGATAAAGCAATCTACAATGGAAAGCCTTTAGTAAAGGAAACAAACGAACTGTTGGTAGCTGAAACAGAAGTAGCAGCCCCCGCATTTCCACTCTCTCCCTTATCAATAGCACTTTTTTTTGCAGCTATCAGCCTTGTAATAATGCTCTTTAGTTATCGTAAACAGCGAGTTTACTGGGTTTGGGATGCAGCTTTAATGCTTATATCGGGGATTTTAGGAATTGTTTTCTTTATAATGATATTCTCGCAACACCCATGTGTTAGCATGAATTTCATCATATTCTTCTTCAATCCTTTACCACTGTTCTTCCTTTATAGTACGATTAAAAAGAAGAAAGTAACGTGGTGGAAAATATGGGGAGTACTTATTTTTTTAGGACTTTTGGGAAGTTTATTCCAAGAAATGCCACTGCCAATACTAATTGTGGCATCATTCTTGCTATTACATTGCATATTACATTTACGAATGAACAAATCGGTTACAACCGTGAGTGATTCAAAGAAATAAAAGATAATGAATAAATACATCACCGCTTTACTTGTCGTTCTTGCGACAACAGGAGTCGAGGCGCAGAATTATCAGTCTGCGCTGAAGATTGCGTTGGGTGATGTCAATATCGAAGACCTTTGTCATCAACAAGCGTTTAAAGGTGTTGAACAGGAAATCCTGTCAGTTCTTGAAGCCTTTAAGCAGATTAAAGAAGACGAAGAAGTAGAGCCTGCACAAAGCAAAGCGGTCTTTGTAACAGACTTATACGATAACTATTCTATCGCATTAACAACTAAATCAAATAAAAATCAGGAATTACAGCTATTCCTACCTAATCCTTTTTTAAGGACTGGAATCAAGATTCGTGCCCCCAATTTACTTCCAATCGTGTAATAAGCTATATAACATAGCACACTTATTAAAGCAATAGAAGTAAATAACGAGGGAAAGATACCCTCAAATATAAATAAACAAACTCAATTAGAATAAATGAATTTCAATAAGATATTAAAGGCACTTTTCGGAGATAAGTCAACACGTGATATGAAGCTTATACAGCCATACGTAGATAAAGTAAAGGCTACATATCCAGAGATAAAAGCACTCAGCAATGATGAATTACGTGCAAAGACTAAGGAAATCCAAAAGTATGTACAGGATGCAGGTAAGGAACAGCGTGAGAAGATTGCTGAACTTCGTGCAACAATCGAAGACACACCGATTGAAGAGCGTGAAGCTATTTTCAATCAAATAGATAAACTTGACAAAGAGGCTCTCGACAACTATGAGAAAGCACTTGATGAGGTTATGCCTGTAGCATTCTCTATTGTTAAGGATACTGCACGTCGTTTCTCTGAGAATGAAGAAACAATTGTAACAGCAACCGACTTTGATCGCGAATTAGCTGCAGACCCTTCAAAAGACTTTATTTCCATTGATGGCGACAAGGCTATTTACCACAATCATTGGACAGCTGGTGGCAATGATCTCAAATGGGAAATGGTTCACTATGATGTACAGATATTTGGTGGTACAGTTCTTCATCAGGGTAAGATTGCCGAGATGGCTACTGGTGAAGGTAAGACCCTTGTTGCAACTCTACCAGTATTCCTCAATGCCCTCACAGGTAATGGTGTTCATGTCGTAACTGTCAACGACTATCTGGCAAAGCGTGACTCTGAATGGATGGGACCTCTCTATATGTTCAACGGTCTTTCTGTTGATTGTATTGACAAGCATCAGCCAA
>CAMUQM010000262.1 GCA_947095945.1 uncultured Prevotella sp. | reverse complement strand
TATTCCAACACATATAATGGTGATGGTGGTTTGCATCTTGTTTATTTGGGTGCTGGTTGGGAGCCACTTAAGGGCTTTTCATTTGGTGCGAATATTGGATATTTGTGGGGTACATTGAATCGTAACTCGACAAATACATACAGCGATAGTTACGTTAATACACTATCAAAGAATTACTCTACACAGGTAAAGAGTTATAAAGCAGACTTTGGTGCACAGTATACTTATGCAATAGATAAGAAGAATGAATTGACTTTGGGTCTTACTTATTCCCTTAGACATATCTTGGGCGCAGAGGCTGAGTGTAACTTGATTTCAACGAACTCACAGACAAGCATTTCTGATACAACTCGTTACGTTGTTTCAAATGCTCTTGAACTTCCTCACACCTTTGGTGTTGGTTTGATGTGGAATCATAATAACCGCTTGAAGTTCGGTGTTGACTATCAATTGCAGAAGTGGGCTAATTTAAAGTATCCACAATTAAGCACAGTCAATGGTAAGACAAGTTATAATCTTGTTGATGGACAATTCAGTGACCGTCATAAGTTAACTTTGGGTGGCGACTACTGTAAGGGCGAACGCTATCGTGGTTTCTTTAGCCGTATGCATTATCGTGCAGGTCTTAGCTATGCCAGCCCATATTTGAAGATAAATGGTGTGGATGGTCCACGCGAACTTTCAGCAAGTCTTGGTGTTGGTATTCCTATCATCAATGCTTATAATAATCGTAGTATGTTGAATATCAGCGCACAGTGGGTAAACCAGAGTGTAACTGGATTGATAAAGGAGAATGCATTCCGTATCAATGTTGGCTTTACTTTCAATGAGCGTTGGTTTGCTAAGTTCAAGGTTGAATAACATGCGTTCAAGCCTTTATTCACTTTTTATTGGTTTGGTATTATTTACAGCGAGCTATGCCATGGTTTCCTGTTCAGAGGAACGTGAGCATACAGCTCCTGCTATTCATGACCGTGACTCTGTTCCGGTTATGACAACATACGGTGTCAATACACTTATTTCAGACTCTGGAGTAATCAAATATCGCATTGTTACTGAACGATGGGAGATTAATGAGAATAGAAACCCTTCACGGTGGACTTTCAATAAAGGAATCCTACTTACTCAATTTGACTTAAAGAAACACGTGGTGGGGTATATTCAATGTGACTCTGCCGTCTACTTTGATAAGGACCGTCGTTGGGAACTTAGAGGACGTGTTAGAATCCTTACTGCACAGGGAATCAGCTTTTATAGTAATGAGCTCTACTGGGATGAGCGCGAGCATCAGATGTGGTCATATTCCTATTCACACCTTAAAACACCTGATAAGGAATTACAAGGAAACTGGTTCCGAAGTGATGAACAGATGACAAATTATGAGATACGTCAGACAAAGGGATGGAGCATCTTCTCCAATGATGAGTTTATGTCACCTGCTGGTCCCAGTATGCTACCAAAAGATACCACACGTATCGATAGCATGAAAGGTCCAGTTATTAATCAAAAGTAAGACCTTGATGTTTCAGCTCTTTTCTAACAACAAGTTGCACTCATTTCAGCCACATAAGACAAGCTGTTTAGCCATCAACACCATTGATGTTTACTAACAGCACAATATGTGCTGGGCAACAACACATTGGTAGAAGGTGGTAATTGAGACGTATGATTGTTAAGTACAATAGAACTTTCGTGGCTAACATATACCGGAATTGTTTACCAAATTGCACTAACCAGATTGCACTAAATAGTAATATAAATTGGATATAAATTTAATTATAGGAATAATAATAACAATGGTGCTCTCTGCATTCTTTTCAGGAATGGAGATTGCCTTTGTTGCGAGTAATCGTCTTCTTGCTGAGATGGACAAGGAGAAGAATGGTATTGCACAAAAGTGTCTGACCATCTATTATAACAATCCGAACGGTTTTGTATCTACGATGCTTGTTGGTAATAACATTGTTCTTGTTATCTATGGTATCTTTTTTGCACAGATATTTGATACAACGTTGTTTGCAATGTTTGATTCGGCTACACGTGTTGTATTGGATACTTTAGCATCAACGATTGTTATCCTTTTTACTGGTGAGTTCTTACCTAAAACTTTATTTAAGAGTAATCCTAACCGTTTACTTACCTTCTTTGCCCCATTGGCTTATATCTTTTTCATAATCCTTTGGCCTATCAGTCGCTTTGCAACCTTTTTGGCACGTATTCTTTTGCGCGTAGTTGGTGTAAAGATGGATGAGGAAGAGAATGATGGTACATTTACGAAGATAGACCTTGATCATCTTGTACAGAGTACTATAGAGAATGCGGAGAATGAAGATGACATAGAAGACGAGGTGAAGATTTTCCAAAATGCTTTGGAATTTCAAGATACTAAGGTGCGTGATTGTATGGTTCCACGTACTGAAATTAAAGCAGTTGAGGAGAACTGTACGTTGGAAGAACTGCAACAAATGTTCATAGAGAGCGGTAATTCTAAAATTGTTGTTTATGAGGGAGATATCGACCATATAAAGGGTTATATTCATTCTTCAGAGATGTTCCGTTCTCCTAAGAATTGGAAAGACCGTATCCGACAGATGCCGTTTGTGCCAGAAACAATGGCAGCACAAAAGCTTATGCAGGTTTTTCTTCTTCAAAAGAAAAGCTTGGGCGTTGTTGTAGATGAGTTTGGTGGCACCAGCGGTATTGTCTCTTTGGAAGATATCGTAGAGGAAATCTTCGGTGAGATAGAGGATGAACATGATAACACAAAGTATATTGCTAAGCAGATTAATGACAACGAGTATGTTCTTTCGGCACGTTTAGAGATTGATAAAGTTAATGAAATGTTCAATCTTGATTTGCCAGAGAACGATGATTATATGACCGTTGGAGGCTTGTTGTTACACGTCTATCAAAGTTTCCCAAAACTAAACGAAATTGTTACTGTTGGACAGTATGAGTTTAAGATAATCAAGAAGACCATGACAAAAATAGAACTCGTACGGCTAAAAGTCAATAGTACAGAGTAATTTCTGAATGAAAAATTATGATACTTGCCCTTTTTTTTGTATTTTTGT
>CAMUQM010000261.1 GCA_947095945.1 uncultured Prevotella sp. | reverse complement strand
TTGCTTACGCTGATGCCTGTGCCACGCCTCTCCATAACGTCCATGAACTATACGTTCAAGGCGAAGGTGGATGCAATCTCATCGGTTGTGGCTTCTGTCGGAAGTGGCGGAACACCTGTCAATACCTCTTTTGGATTGAATAGCAATGATAAATCTGCTAAGCCTTCTTCCTCTGGAGGAGGAGCGCAGAAGCCCTCAACGGATAAGGGAGGTGCAGCAGGTCAGAATGCTAAACAAGCTGAAGCGGAGACCAAGTCAAGCCCTAAGGCAACCTTGTCAGCCAGCTATTCGTCAAAGAAAGATTCCGGTGCAACCCGTGACTCACGTTACAGTGTGGAAACAACGATGGACGTTACCATCACTGCAAGCGAAGGTGAAATGCCTCGTGGAATCGACAAACTGTTAGGTGTACTTAATGAGTCGACGGAAGTCATAGACCCAAATGGTATCCTTCAGGTGTCGACAGAGCAGGTTTCACTTGTCAACGGGTATGCTGCCATATCGGTAAACTATCGTGACGAAAAGGGAGCTTACCAGCCAACAGCGGTGAAATGCGTGCAGCTTAACGGCAAGAAAACTCCTACTTTGCTGCAGAGTGGCGACAATATGTTGCTTGTGTTCAGTGAAAAAGGAACCTATAACATTACTGCAGGGAAACTGCAACGCATAGTATTTGTATCATAAAATAATTTCAATATGACGAAATTGCAAGATGTAATAGCTTCTGTGTTGCGCGACGTTCTGTCTGCGCAGCATGAAGCTAACCTCCTTACAGAAGCACTTGCTGAACAATATGAGGGTGCGGGTGTTATTCATCAGCTGAACCTGCCTGCCGTGACCATCGGTGATATGGAAATAACTTTCCGGTTCGCAATAGATTCTGACGGTGGAGAAACTGGTGAAATCTCAGAAGATAGTATTCAGTCAATGGATGTTATCGTAGATGCTGACCGTCTGGCAGTACTGCCAGAGAGGGCTGTTCACAGTCTCTTATTGAAGATCTCACCACAGGACAGCGTAAAGATTACTGAATCATAAACCTCTGACAATGCACTATGGGCAACGATACTACCAATACCAAGGATATTCGTCCTGAAGATATGTCTGGTAACAGAGATAAGTATTCGATGGACATGACGTTGGCAGATATGCTGACGGGAATGATTCAATCAACTGTTGCCGCTGACCAAAAGGCTGCTGAAGACTACCTGAAGGTGCTACGTGACTACGCACTGATGCCCTCTGCAAAAGCAAAAGGGCGGGAAAGGCTGAAGATGATAGACTTTGAAATGACAGATTCTGATGGAGAGCGTCAGATTATCTCTATCCCTAAGCTATCACTGCTACCACTTCCTGTGCTGCGTGTTTCTGAAGCAACATTCGATATTGAAGCGCAAATTGATATCAAGACTGTTGTGAGCGGTAAAGAGCGTGAGTACTTCTTGAAGCGTTATCCATTATTTAAGAAAAGGTTAAGATCTGTTTCTAAAGAAGAAAGGGCGGATAAGCTGGGAGAAGAAATGCTGAGGAGAAAGATAATAGCACCAGGTGTTCGTGTTAGACTCATCAGACCTGTGCCGACAGAAACATCAAGGTCCATGGAAATGGAAAAGAAGATGACAAACATTAAGGTACATGTCAAGCTCGAACCAGTCCAGCTGCCCGATGGTATGCGCGGATTACTGCAAGCAACTGACAGCAGTATCAAGGTGATAACAAAAGACAAAAACCAAGAATAACTTCAAACTTATTAACTATGACAAATAATCAACAGAAAACCCCAGGACTCAATTGTCCTAAATGTGGAACATTCATTTCTACTTCCATCACAGAACTGCTTTCGGCAAGTGGACTACACTGCCCACACTGTCATCTCGTGCTGAATATTAACCGTAACGAGTCAAAGCGGGCGATGGAGATATTGAAAAACGTCGAAGAGGCACAACAGAACCTCAAGAAGGCAAGTTCATTCCAACGATAATTACGTAACACTATGCAAGATGGAACTAACACAAATGCAGGCAAGCAGGTTGTGAGCGCCCTCAATTCCATCCCCTTCGGAAACATCATCGGCGGTCCATTGGCAGCATGTGTACATGCACAAGCTGAGGCTGCGCAGACAACAATGGATTTTATCCGTGGTTTCACGATGACAGATTCGAGTCTTGATATTGAGGGTACAGAGCCTATTACCGTTACGTTCTCATTTATAATGGGAGGAGTTCCCACACTCATGACGGTACCGCTTATGACCATCGTGCCTATCCCATATATGCGCATTAACTATGTTGACCTCTCTTTTACGGCCGACATAACTGCCTGCGACAGCGATAAGATGGAAGCAAAATATGCTTCGGAGGGGTACAAACGCACCGAAGAGGATGAAAAGTCTATTTCGATGCAGAGCAAAATGGGTATCAATATTCGTGCCGCTACCAGCGATATGCCAGCCGGTATGGCGAAAATGCTTGAGTTCTTTGGCAATAATCTCATTATACAAGAGACTCTGACAGCCGAAGAAGTGGAGAATATGCGGTGGGAAGCAGCTCGCCAACGTGCTATCAGAGAGGCTGAAATTGAGGAACAGAAGCGCATTGAAGAAGAAAGAGAGCGTGAGAGAGAACGCCGTAGAGTCAGAGAACAAAAGCGTCGTGAAAAGATTGCAGACCTCGTACAGGCACTCAAGTATCATAAGGAACACTCTGAAGAGGAGTGGATAAGGGAACAGAAACTGAAAGAAGAGAGGGAGCGAATGAAGAAAGAAGCTCTGGAGCGTCGCATACGTGAAAATCGTCCTGACCCTAACAATCCTTTTGCATTGCCTGAAACCAATAGGAAGAAACCGCATCTGGAATGCACTTTTGACCCCGGTAAGAGTATACAGTGGAACATTGAACGACAGGAAACGTTACGTGGTGACAACAGACGTGACTGGTTGCGCAATCATCTGTTGCTTGCACTTAGGACAGCACAGCGTATCTATCCTGATACACTCTCTTCTGATAATGGTCAGCGTATTCTCAAGGAAGACCTTGCGAGTTTCAGCAAACGATATAATGGCTGGTACACTTACGGCGAACTCAA
>CAMUQM010000260.1 GCA_947095945.1 uncultured Prevotella sp. | reverse complement strand
AGCTTTAATAATAAGGTAATGAGAATCAGCACAACTCCCATTGGGAAAACCTTACTCAACCAATCAAATACATAGAGTGTGAACCAACGGTTGATGATACGGAACAATGGCCAACCAAGATATACAAGGCGTTCCATGTCAAGTTCCTTACCAAACTTACTCTCTGTTTCAACAGATTGAAGCAGGCGGAAGTCATTTGGACCGAAGTAAAACTCGAACTCAGAAGGATGCTTACCAGTTGGGTCGAAGCCTGCTTTCATGTTTGCCTCATAGTGCTTGAGGTAGTGAGAAGACTTTTCAAGTGGTGTACTCTTGAGCTTTGCGCCCATTGCAAAGTTATCCTTTGAAATCATCACAGCAGAGAAGAACTGGTTTTTGAAAGCCACCCAGTCTATTGGATCCTCTGTTGTCACCTCCTTTTCAGAAGTTTCACTCAGATAATCAGTACCACCATCGTGCTTCTTAAAGGTAAGTGTAGCATAGCGGTTCTCAAATGTGAAACCACGTTCCTGCTGCTTACAACGCTCCTGCCAAATAATATCCATCTGATTATAATTTGGAGCAAAGAGCCCAGCCATACCTTCTGTCTGCAATGACATATTGAGCAAATAGTCCTTACCAAGCGTATAGTTCAAAGTAAGTTTCTTGCCCTCTCCAGCCACAGCTGTGAGCGTAACAGTAGTATCTGTCACGTTTGAAGGAGTGAAGATAAGGTCTTTTGTCTCAATATTACTATTCTTTGCAGCCAACATAAAGTTAAGGCTTTGGTCGTCACCACTAAACAAGGTAACATCCTTCTGGTCGTTTGAACCATCCTTAACAGCGATATCATGACCAATATAATTCTTGATAACAGCCTTCTTTACAACACCACCCTTGGTGCTTAAAGTAAGTTCAACCTTACCATTCTTCAAAGTAACATCCTGCGCCTTGCCATTCAATGCTGCATAGAACAACGTTGTTGTGTCTGTTGCCTGTACAGCCTTTTGCTGTGCCTGCTTCTCAGCAGCAAGTTTTGCAGTCTGTGCTTTCTTGGCTGCAGCAATAGAATCCTTTACAAATTCAGCTCTCTGCTGTGCAATCTGTTCATCTGATGGCTGCTGCCACCAAGCAAATCCAAAGAGAATCAGGGCAATAAGTACAAACCCTGTGATAGTTCTTTTATCCATTTATTTGTTTTTCTGATTTTCAATTGAAGTCTTAACGAAGTCGAGGAAGAGAGGATGTGGACCGAGTACAGTTGACTGATACTCTGGGTGGAACTGTGTTCCGATATACCACTTCAAACCCGGTATCTCAACGATTTCAACCAAGTCGCTCTCTGGGTTACGACCAACACACATCATGCCATTCTTCTCAAACTCTTTCTCATAGTCGTTATTGAACTCATAACGATGACGATGACGTTCCTGTATATGCTCTTGTTTGTAGATATTGAAAGTATGTGAACCCTGACGCAGTACGCACTCATAGGCACCAAGGCGCATCGTACCACCCATATTGGTGATATTCTTCTGCTCTTCCATAATATCAATAACGTTATGTACAGTCTTCTCGTCAATCTCACGTGAGTTCGCATCCTTGTAGCCAAGGACATTACGAGCAAACTCTATCACCATCATCTGCATACCGAGACAGATACCGAAGGTTGGGATATCATGTGTACGTGTGTAATGAGCTGCAATGATTTTGCCTTCAATACCACGCTGACCGAAGCCCGGACAAACTACGATACCATCTTGCCCCTTGAGTTTCTCTGCTACGTTCTCCTCTGTCAGTTCCTCAGAATTGATGAAGGTAATAACCGTCTTGCGGTCATTATAGGTTCCAGCCTGCAATAAGCCCTCACGAATACTCTTATAAGCATCCTGCAAGTCATATTTACCAACAAGTCCAATGTGTACTTCTTCAGTTGCTTTACGCTGACGATCAAGGAACTCCTTCCAAGGACCAAGCGCTGGCTTAGGACCAACTTCCTCACCGCACTTACGCAAGATGGCAGCATCCAAGCCCTGCTCCAGCATATTTACAGGAACATCATAGATACTTGGAAGGTCTTCACTCTGTACAACACAGTCGAAGTCTACATTACAGAAAGCAGCAACCTTCTTACGAATATCATCATCAAGATGCATCTCTGTGCGCATCACCAGCACATCTGGCTGGATACCCACACTCTGCAACTCCTTTACGCTGTGCTGAGTTGGCTTTGTCTTCAACTCACCTGCAGCCTTGAGATAAGGCACGTATGTCAAGTGAAGATTGATTGCACGCTTCCCCAATTCCCACTTCAACTGACGGATAGCCTCAAGGAATGGAGCTGACTCAATATCACCAATAGTACCACCAATCTCAGTAATCACAAAGTCATAATGATACTTCTGCCCCAACAGCTTTATATTACGTTTAATTTCATCCGTAATATGAGGTACCACCTGAATCGTCTTACCCAAATAATCACCACGACGCTCTTTATCAATGACGCTCTTGTAGATACGCCCCGTCGTCATTGAGTTGGCTTTCGTAGTCTTAATACCTGTGAAGCGCTCATAGTGACCGAGGTCGAGATCGGTTTCCATACCATCCTCTGTTACGTAGCACTCACCATGCTCGTAAGGATTCAGTGTACCCGGGTCAATGTTGATATAAGGATCAAATTTCTGAATGGTAATGTTGTAACCTCTTGCTTGAAGAAGCTTACCGATTGATGACGAGATAATTCCTTTACCAAGTGAAGAAACTACGCCACCCGTAACGAAAATGTACTTTGTTTCAGCCACGATGTATGTATGTTTAATTTTATCTTTAAAAACGAAAACCGTTGGTTCTAAACTAAAATGCAAAGATACTAATTTTCCATGAATTAGGCGGACTATAAAGACAAAAAAAATAGAGTATATTTCAATTAATTGCCACAAGCCCTAAGAACAGTGCTATCAACAATGACTACAAGTTGTTCCCGTCTGCCTTTTAGTAGCCTTTATCATTACATTTTCAGCTCATCTTTTTGTTTATATTTTACTAAAGTTTCCCACCCTAATAAACAGATAGAAAAATAACAGTTTGTCAAATTTTCTTTGTAAATTAGTAATCGCAAACAACTGATT
>CAMUQM010000259.1 GCA_947095945.1 uncultured Prevotella sp. | reverse complement strand
TAGATACAGCAGCATTTCAAGGCAAGACAGCCAAGTTCTATACGTTGGGTTGTAAACTCAACTTCTCAGAGACGAGTACCTTCGCGCGTACATTATATAATATGGGCGTGCGTGAGGCGAAGAAGACTGAGCAGGCAGACATCTGTCTAATCAATACTTGTTCGGTTACTGAGGTTGCTGACCATAAGTGCCGTCAGATAATACATCGTATGGTACGCCAAAATCCGGGTGCTTTCGTTATTGTAACGGGTTGCTATGCTCAACTTGAGAGTGCTACCGTAGCTAAGATAGAAGGTGTTGACCTTGTTTTGGGTAGTAATGAGAAGGCTGACCTTGTACAGTATCTCAGTGATGCATGGAACAAGGTAGATACAAATAAAACAGATGGAGCATCAGAGGGTGAGTTCCACTCTGTCAAGACAAAGGATATTAAGACTTTCCAAGCAAGTTGCTCGCGTGGTAACCGTACACGCTACTTCTTGAAGGTGCAAGACGGATGTAATTACTTCTGTACTTATTGTACGATTCCTTTTGCCCGTGGCTTCTCTCGTAATCCGACAATTCAGTCGCTTGTTGAGCAGGCAGAGGAAGCTGCACGTGACGGAGGTAAGGAGATTGTATTGACGGGAGTTAATATAGGTGACTTTGGTAGGACAACGGGTGAGAGCTTCTTAGACCTCGTAAAGGCTTTAGATAATGTAGAGGGAATACAGCGTTTCCGTATTAGTTCGTTGGAACCCGACTTGATAGATGACGAGTTAATAGCGTATTGTGCGCAGTCACGTGCTTTTATGCCACACTTCCATATCCCACTTCAGAGTGGTTCTGACGAGGTATTGAAGCTGATGCACCGCCGTTATGATACGGCACTCTTTGCGCATAAGATAAAACTTATAAAGGAGAAGATGCCCGATGCGTTCATTGGTGTTGATGTGATGGTAGGTTCTCGTGGTGAGCGTCCAGAGTATTTTGAAGATTGTTATAACTTCCTCGATTCTCTTCCTGTCACACAACTTCACGTCTTTCCTTATTCAGAACGACCGGGTACAGCAGCCTTGTCAATCCCTTACGTAGTGGAGGATCGTGAGAAGAAACACCGTGCACATAAGCTTTTGAAGCTATCGGATGAAAAGACACGTGCCTTTTATGCAGAGCATATTGGGCAAGAGGCAGACGTTCTCTTTGAGAAAGCAGCACGTGGAAAGGCGATGCATGGCTTTACGGATAACTATATACGTGTAGAACTATCGCCTGCTCAAGCTAAGGAAGAATATGATAACCAGATACTCCGAGTGCGATTGGGAGAGTTTAATTTCGATCAAAGTTCATTAAAGGCAGAACTCCTATGAAAGTAGCGATTGTCATTTTGAACTGGAATGGGCGCAGCATGATGGAGCAATATCTGCCCTCTGTGCTGAACTTTTCACGCAGTGAGGCAGAAGTAATCATAGCAGATAACGCTTCAACAGATGACTCTGTCGCATGGCTGAAAACTACTTATCCACATGTTCGTGTGATAGAGTTGCCAGAGAACTATGGCTTTGCAGAAGGTTATAACCGTGCGCTCAAGCAAGTAGACAGCGAGTATTACGTGTTGTTAAACAGTGATGTTGAGGTGACTCACCACTGGCTAACGCCCCTCATCGAGGAGATGGATGCTCACGAAGATATAGCAGCATGTCAGCCAAAGCTACTCTCTGTTATCAATCGTGATGCCTTTGAGTATGCTGGTGCATCGGGAGGGTTTATCGATCGATATGGCTATCCGTTCTGTCGTGGACGTATCTTTGACACCGTAGAGAACGATAATGGGCAATATGACAATGCACAGGAAGTTCTTTGGGCAACAGGTGCTTGTCTGATGATACGTGCCAAGGACTATTGGGCAGCAGCCGGATTGGATGGTAGATTCTTTGCACATAATGAAGAAATAGACCTCTGTTGGCGCCTGCATCAGATGGGAAAGCGTATCTTCTGCTTCCCTGAAAGCTATGTATATCATGTAGGGGGCGGAACATTGCCAAAGTCTAACCCACGTAAAACCTTCTTGAACTTCCGTAATAATCTTACAATGTTATGGAAAAACTTGCCAGAAGATGAGTTGAAACATGTGATGCGAGTACGATGGTTTTTAGACTATTTAGCTGCATTTCAAACGCTGATTCTGAATCATAATTGGGGTGATTTTAAGGCAATTCTCTCAGCACGTCGTGCTTTTAAGCAATGGCGAAACGAGTTTGAACGCTTGCCAATTCGTCTTGATGGAAAGGTTAAACATAGAGAAAATCTTCCTTCTTGCACGAATGATGGACGTAAGAAATATGCTCTTTTATGGCAATATTACGCAAAAGGATGTAAGGTATTTAGTGCCTTGTCTGAATGAAAATAGGATATATTTGCAATTTATTTTAATATTTTTAGCAGAACGCTTGCGTTTTAAAATATATTTTAGTAAATTTGCATTCAATACTCAAATATTGTAAAAAGTAACTAGTGAGATATCTCTATTTAATATTATTAGTTGTTCTGTTCACCTGTGTAAGTTGTCAGTTCAAACTTTCATCTGATGATGTGAATGAAAATTCACTGTTGTTAGAGATAGATCGCTATGACCGTTTGGAATATCGTTACTTGACAACAGGTGATTTCTCTGCGCTTCAGCAAATGAATACTGAATATCCGATTGAAACTCGTACACTGATAGAAGATGTCGTAAAGATAGGTGAGATAACCGATCCAGACATCAATACGAAGTTCTTGAAGTTTTATCAAGACACGACATTGCAGTCTGTTATTACAGCTGTAGAGTCAGAGTATGCCAATACAGAGGATCTTGATCATCAGTTTAGTGCTGCTTTCACACGACTAAAGCAGGTGCTTCCAGACCTTGTCATTCCAAGGGTCTATGCTCAGATTTCAGCTTTGGATCAGAGTATTGTGGTGGGTAATGGAACGATAGGTATCTCGCTCGACAAATATCTCGGTCCTAACTATCCTTTGTATGCGAGGTTCTATTCGCCAACACAGCGCAAGCAGATGTCACGTGAATACATTCTTCCAGATTGTATGACATTCTATTTGATGAGTGTCTTCCCTTTGCAGCATTTTG
>CAMUQM010000258.1 GCA_947095945.1 uncultured Prevotella sp. | reverse complement strand
CTTTGACAAGGTGACAATCCGTTTGGATAAGGCACAGTGGGGCAGAGATAACCTCGTGATAGAGACAGTTCGTCCAAATGACGAGGCTGTAATTATCAAGAAGATGGAGTTAGGCGGTAAGCCATTGAACCGCTATCGCATCACGAATGACGAGCTGTTGAAGGGCGGAGCATTGAAGTTCTATCTAAAGTAAAAGGCTACTAACGGTTGAGCCTACCACGCATCGGACGGTCTTTAATGTCTTATTACATTATATATAATGACAATAACAGACATTGTTTGCCATTTTCTGTTACTGTCCGGAGGCTTAGCACAAGTTGTCCGGAGGCTTAGCACACATGGTGCGGATGCTTAGCACGAAGCAAAAAGGTGGCAGTTTGGAAGACAGTCTACTATCAGAAAGGGTTTGAATGACCCCATATAAGAAGACAGACAGCCAGCAGCCATCGAAGATAGAGCCATTACGTAAAATCAAATAATAAAAATATAAAATCGAAATTTATACTCACGTTATGAGAAAAAAAGTTCTTTTGAGTGCAGTTTTCCTGTTGTTTGCAACAGCTGTTTTTTTGCCTGTTGCAGCTCAAAACATCATCCCACAACCTGAGAATATCAGCCTTCTGAAGGGTCACTTCAAGCTGAATAAGGGTACGAAGATTGTGACCAATCTTAGAGGTAATGACTTTAAAGTGCTTAATCAGTACACTTCTGAGGTGTTAAAGCACCCATTGGCATACGCAAAGAATCCTTCTCAACAGGGCGTTTTCTGCTTGATTTGTAAGGGAACAGCCCAGCAGGCAGCGCAGGCAATGGACAGTGTTCGCTTGCAAGGCTATGAGTTGGAGGTTACACCAAAGGGTATTACTATTCAGGCATTGACCCCAACAGGCTTGTTCTATGGTTTGCAGACTGTTCGCCAACTCGAGAAGGATGGTCAGATTGCTTGTGTTAAAGTGAAAGATACGCCACGTTTTGCTTATCGTGGTTTGATGATCGATTGCTCTCGCCACTTCTGGACAAAGGACTTCTTGAAGAAGCAGATTGATGCAATGGCTTATTTCAAGCTCGACCGCTTTCACTGGCACCTCACTGATGGTGGTGGATGGCGCATGGAGGTGAAGAAATACCCTCGTTTGACCGATGAAACCGCTTATCGTACACAGTCCGATTGGACAAAGTGGTGGATGGATAACGACCGCAAGTATTGTCATAAGGATACACCGGGAGCATACGGTGGCTATTACACACAGGAAGATATCAAGGATATCGTACGCTATGCAGCTTCACGCCATATTGAGGTAATCCCAGAGATTGAGATGCCCGGCCATAGTGATGAGGTGGTTTATGCTTACCCAGAGATATCATGTACAGGCAAGCCTTACACACAGTCAGACCTCTGTGTTGGTAAGGAGGCTACTTATACCTTCATGGAGAACGTGTTGAAAGAGACAATGGCGCTCTTCCCTTCTAAGTATATCCACATCGGAGGAGACGAGGCAGAACGCCGCACATGGAAGACTTGTCCTGATTGTCAGAAGATGATGAAGGAGAACAACTTGAAGGATGTAGCCGAGTTGCAGAGCCATTTCACCCATCGTATGGAACAATTCTTGAACAGCCATGGCCGTAAACTGCTTGGTTGGGATGAGATTATGGAAGGTAAGTTGGCTCCTAACGCAGCTGTGATGTCATGGCGTGGAACAGAGGCTGGTATTGAGGCTGCAACAAGTAAGCACCATGTAGTGATGGCACCACAGCAGTTCTATTATCTGAATATGTATCAGGACAATCCGATGGAACAGCCAAAGGCGCAGGGCGGTTATACTCGTTTGGATAAGACTTATAACTATGAGCCAATCCCTGCAGAGTATAAAGGGACCAATCTTGAGAAATATATGGATGGCGTTCAGGCTTGTGTATGGACCGAGTTCATTGCAGAGCCAGACCATTTAGAGTATATGCTTTATCCTCGTCTGTTGGCTTTGGCAGAGACAGGTTGGACAAAGAAGCGCACAGGTTATGACAACTTCCGTAAGAGAGCAGTCGTAAATGTTGACCGTCTGAAGCGTGCGGGCTATAATGCCTTTGACCTTTCAAAGGAAAAGGGCTCACGTATGGAGAACCGCAGCATGACACAGCACGAGGCATTGAATAAGCCAGTGACTTATCTTGGCCGCTATGCAGAGAAGTATCGTGCCGAAGGTGACAATACGCTGACCAATGGTTTGCGTGGCGACTGGGGCTATCTTGAGGGTCGTTGGCAGGGCTTCATCGATAGTACCGGTGTGGATGTTGTGGTTGATATGGGGCAGATTACGGACATCCGTGACGTTCGTGTTGACTTTATGCATCTCTATGAGTCTGTTATCTATACGCCAGAAACAATCGAACTGATGGTGTCAGACGATGGTAAGAACTTCAAGACCATTGACACTGTAAGCCCGGGTATTAAGGCATCAGAGGACTATCTCGTTTATCCTTACAAGTGGAAGGGTGATGCTAAGGGTCGTTATGTACGTGTGAAGGCACTCTCTCGTGAGAAGGATGCATGGATCTTCACAGACGAAATTATTGTCAACGAGAAGTAAACGAGTTCTTCATGAGCCGTTGGAAGACGGCTCTATCAAGACATATAAGACAGTAAGATTAAAACAATTCAATATATGAAAAAAAGGTTCTTAACTTTAATGGCGTTTGCTGTGACCAGTCTTTTTGCCTTTGCGCAGGACTATACGCAGTATGTAGACCCATTTATTGGAACGGGCGGACACGGACATGTGTTCCTTGGTGCTAATGTTCCATTCGGTAATATTCAGGCTGGTCCAACACAGAAGAAGCAGGGTTGGGACTGGTGTTCAGGTTATCATTACAGCGACTCAACGGTTATCGGTTTCGGACAGATGCACCTTAGCGGTACGGGTATTGGTGACTTGGGTGACGTTTCACTCCTTCCTGTTACCAATCCAACACAGCGTGAGGTGAAATTCTCGCATCGTGCTGAGCATGTTCGCCCGGGCTATTATTCAGTGATGTTGGCTTCTGGAGTTCGTGTAGAGTTGACTGCAACTCAGCGTGTGGCTTTCCATCGTTACGCTTTCCCTGCTGATGCAGC
>CAMUQM010000257.1 GCA_947095945.1 uncultured Prevotella sp. | reverse complement strand
TGGACGATGGTCATCTGACAGATAATAAGGGACGAACAGTGAACTTCAAGAATACAATTATCATCATGACATCAAACCTTGGTTCACAATATATTCAGCAACAGTTTGAGCATCTTAACGATACTAACCGTGAGGAAGTAATTGACAAGGCAAAAGTTGCGGTAATGGATATGCTGAAAAAGACAATTCGACCAGAGTTCCTCAACCGTATCGACGAGACTATCATGTTCTTGCCATTGACAAAAGAGCAGATTGGAGATGTCGTTCGTCTACAGCTTGAGAGAGTTAAGGAGATGTTGGAACCACAGGGTATTGAACTTCACTGGACAGATTCAGCTATTAATTATCTTTCTGATGTTGGCTACGATCCAGAGTTCGGTGCACGTCCTGTCAAGCGAGCTATCCAGCGCTATGTGTTGAATGACCTTAGTAAATCATTGCTTGCAGGAACTGTCAACCACGATAAACCTGTGATTATTGATAGCTTTGGTGAGGGTTTAGTTTTCAGAAATTAAGAAGCTGTACTCCCCAACTGGTCTTGATAAACTGAGGGGGGAGAGCTTAGGAAGAGAGAGTTAGATGATGATATAAGTAAATTAAGGTGTTAGTCTGATTTGTTTTATAAGGAAATGTGTCAAAATATAAATTAGTAATTTGATAACTTTCAAACTATAAGTAGGATTTTCCTTAGTTCCCTTAAATGCAAAGAAAAGACCATTTCTTTACTCGAAAATGAGTATTGAAATGGTCTTTTCTCGTTAGATAGTTTCAAACTGTAAGATTATCAAAACGGTATTTGCATTTTGATACACCTTCTTGTTCTTTTAGAATCTTATAATAATGATAGTTATAAGCGTTATGTTTAATAAGCAAAGAGAGGATAATCCTTCATTGTCTCATTCACTTTTTCACGCACACGCTTGATAACCTGTTCGTTCTCAGGGTCTGACAATACCTCATCAATAAGGTCTGCACAGAGCAACATCATGTCTTCCTTACAACCACGAGTTGTCATGGCTGCTGTACCAAGACGAAGACCGCTGGTCTGGAAAGCAGAACGCTCATCGTATGGTACCTTATTCTTATTGGCTGTGATATCAGCTGCAACAAGGGCATTCTCTGCAACTTTACCAGTAAGGTCTGGATATTTTTGGCGTAGGTCAAGCAGCATAGAGTGGTTGTCTGTGCCGCCGCTGACAATACTGAAGCCTTTTTCAACAAGTGCCTGTGCAAGAACAGAAGCATTCTTCTTCACCTGCATAGCATATTCTTTCCAACTTGGCAGGAGGTTTTCACCGAAGCCTACAGCCTTGGCTGCAATAACATGCTCTAATGGACCACCCTGATTACCCGGGAATACTGCAGAGTTGAAAAGCATAGACATTGGTTTCAAATCGCCTTTCTTGGTTGTTAAGCCCCAAGGATTAGCGAAGTCTTTACCCATAAGGATAATACCACCACGAGGACCGCGGAGTGTCTTGTGGGTTGTTGTGGTAACAATGTGAGCATACTTCACTGGGTTATCAAGCAATCCGGCAGCAATAAGTCCGGCAGGGTGTGCCATATCAACCATCAGCAATGCACCTACTTCGTCAGCAATCTGACGCATACGCTTATAGTCCCACTCACGGCTGTAAGCAGATCCACCACCGATAATGAGCTTTGGCTTGTGTTCACGTGCAAGACGTTCCATCTCGTCATAGTCAACACGACCAGTCTCACGGTTGAGTGTATAGCCCACATGGTTATAAAGGATACCAGATGTATTCACCTCACTACCATGAGAGAGATGACCGCCTTGGTCAAGATCAAGTCCCATAAAGGTGTCGCCCGGTTTTAGTACGGCAAGCAACACGGCTTGGTTTGCCTGTGCTCCAGAGTGAGGTTGCACGTTGGCATATTCAGCACCAAAGAGTTGTTTTACACGCTCAATAGCAAGTGTTTCAACTTGGTCAACTACTTGACAACCACCATAGTAGCGTTTGCCGGGATAACCCTCTGCATACTTGTTTGTTAGGTAAGATCCCATGGCTTGCATAACTTCGTCACTGACGAAATTCTCAGATGCAATCAGCTCCATGCCTTTGAGCTGGCGCTTGTGTTCCATCTCAATAAGGTCAAAAATTTCTTGGTCTCTTCTCATGTGTATTGAATGTTTATAGGGAGTAATTTTCAACAAACTAATCCCTGGTTAGTGATAACTCTGCAAATATACGAATTAATGTCTTAACTTGCAAGTGTATCAAAAAAATAATGTAACTTTGCATTTATAACAGTTTATCAGCTGTTTACTTACATCATTGTCATGATGTCTATAAAGTGTTAATTGATAATATATTACAATATTATATATGAAGCTAAAAGAGTTATTTCAAGCTTACGAGTTTGATGAGATTTATCCTCAGATAGGACTTATGTTTCCTAAAGGTCGCCATTTGCGTGTGCAATTTGGTAATGCATACAACTTATTATTAATGCTTAATCCTGTTGCATCAAAGAAGCAAATTCGTTATCAGCTGATGGAAGATCCTGATACAAATGAGATGTTCTTTGGTGCTGATGACCATGACTTTAACGGTCCGTGGGAAGTTCTTCTTGGTAAAGAAGTGAAGAAAGAGCCAAAGGTTGACCTCACAAATGAAGAGTTGGTTGCTAACTGTCTGTTGAATACGGTTTTAATTGGTCGTCATCCTCGTTCATTTGAGAAGGATTATCAAGCTATTGTGAAGTAGACGAGTTGATAAGTTGATAAGTTAACAAGTAAACGAGTTGACGAGTTGACAAGTTATTTGATAGAAAGGATTCAGCTCCCTTTAATCATTTTAACTTGTCAACTCGTCAACTCGTTTACTTGTTAACTTGTCAACTCAAAACTTGTTAACTATTGAACTCGTCTACAAACGTCTTACCCTCTAATCATTGTAATAATCATCTTGAATCTTTCAGGTGCGTTAACAGAGTGAGGTGCCCCACTTGGAATTATAAAACTTTCTCCAGCGCTGATAATATGCTTTACATTTTCAACGATTAGTTCCATCTTTCCATCAACAACTTGAATGAAAGCATCAAAGGGTGCTGTATGCTCTGACAGTCCCTGACCAGCATCAAAACTGAATAAGGTAACACTTCCTG
>CAMUQM010000256.1 GCA_947095945.1 uncultured Prevotella sp. | reverse complement strand
ACTAAAAAGTTTGGTAGTTTCAGTTGTTATTTGTATCTTTGCAGGTATTTAGAAAATAAGCAAAATAATATAGATAATATGGCAAAGAAATTCGCCGAACACAAGGGACTTGACCTTGTTAGCACAAATCAGGAAATGTTGAAAGCATGGGAGAAGAAAGATATCTTCCACAAGAGTATTGATGAGCGTAAGGGCGAACCACAGTTCATCTTCTTCGAGGGACCTCCATCAGCTAACGGTCACCCCGGCATTCACCACGTATTGGCACGTGCAATCAAGGATACTTTCAACCGCTACAAGACTATGCAGGGGTTCCAAGTGCGTCGCAAGGCGGGTTGGGATACTCACGGATTGCCAGTAGAGTTAGGTGTAGAGAAAGAGTTGGGTATCACGAAGAAGGATATTGACAACCACGCATCTGACAAGTATATCTCAACAGAGGAATACAATCATAAGTGCCGTGAGAACGTAATGAAGTTTACTGCTGAATGGCAGCAGTTGACTGAGGAGATGGGTTACTTCGTTGATATGGAGCACCCATACATTACTTACGACAACAAATATATTGAAACATTGTGGTGGCTTCTCAAGCAGCTCTATAACAAGGGCTTGCTCTATAAGGGTTACACCATCCAGCCTTACTCACCGGCTGCAGGTACTGGTCTGTCAAGCCACGAGCTTAATCAGCCCGGTTGCTATCGTGATGTAAAGGATACTACAGTTACTGCACAGTTTGAAATCCCTGCTAATGACTGGAAGGCTTTGGCTGAAAAGGCTAACTTACCAAAGGAAACATGGGGTAAACCTTGCTTCGTAGCATGGACAACCACACCTTGGACATTGCCTTCAAACGTTGCGCTTTGTGTTGGTCCAAAGATTGAATATGTTGTTGTTGAGACATATAACCCATACGATGCAGAGAAGCTAACGCTCATCATGGCTGCAAGTCGTGTAGCTGCCTATCTGAAGTCGGAAGGTGAAATTACTGATGGTGGCGAACTGCCAGAATATGTACGTGGTGATAAGTATGTTCCTTATCGTATTGTTGGTCGTGTGATGGGTACAGAACTTGAAGGCTTGCACTATCAGCAGTTAATGCCTTGGATAAAACCAGTTGAGCAGACTGGTGACTTTGCACCAAAGTTTGTGAATGACTATGCTGCAGCTCACCCAGAGAAGGTTTTTGCAAGCGAAGATGGTCGTGATAAGTTTGTTGAGATGGAGAGCGAGGCTTTCCGTATCATCCTTGGTGACTATGTGACAACAGAAGATGGTACGGGTATTGTACATATTGCGCCTACCTTCGGTGCTGATGATGCTAAGGTGGCTAAGGATGCTAATATCCCTGCACTATATCTGATTTCAAAGAAGGGACAGACTCGTCCAATGGTTGACCTACAGGGTAAATACTATACTATTGACGAGTTAGACAAGAACTTCGTTAAGGCTTGTATAAACGAAAAGGCATACAGCCATCACGCTGGCGACTATGTTAAGAACTCATACGACCCACGCTTTAATCCAAATGGTGTATGGGACAAGAAGGCTTCAGAAAAAGAAGAAGACTTGAACATCATCCTCTGTATGGAGATGAAGCAAGAAGGTACAGCTTTCAATATTCAGAAACACGTACATAACTATCCTCACTGCTGGCGTACAGACAAGCCAATCCTCTACTACCCTCTTGATAGCTGGTTCATCAAGGACACTGCTAAGAAGGAACGTATGGTTGAATTGAACAAGACTATCCGTTGGCAGCCAGAATCAACTGGTACTGGCCGCTTCGGCAACTGGCTTGAGAACTTGAATGACTGGAACCTCAGCCGTTCTCGTTTCTGGGGAACTCCATTGCCTATCTGGCGTGATGAGAATCGTGGTGAGAAGTGTATCGGTTCTGTGGAGGAACTCTATAATGAGATTGAGAAGTCTGTTGCAGCAGGCATCATGGAGAAGAACCCACTGAAAGAAGCTGGCTTCGTAGTAGGTGACTTCAGCCAAGAGAACTATGATAAGATTGACCTTCATCGTCCATACGTTGATGACATTGTCCTTGTAAACGATGAAGGAAAGGCAATGTACCGTGAGTCTGACCTTATCGACGTTTGGTTCGATAGCGGCTCTATGCCATACGCTCAGCTTCACTACCCATTTGAAGGTGAGATTAATGCAGAAGGATTAAAGGCTACAGGTAAGACTGAGGCTGAGTATCGTGACCAGCTGGTACACTCATGTTATGAGGATGTGGCTGTTCCACCAGCATTCTTCCCTGCAGACTTCATCAACGAGGGCGTTGACCAGACTCGTGGTTGGTTCTTCACACTCCACGCTATTGCAACAATGGTATTTGACTCCGTTGCTTTCAAAAACGTGATTTCAACAGGTCTTGTACTCGATGCTAAGGGTAACAAGATGAGTAAGCACGTAGGTAATGTGACCAACCCATTTGAGATGATGGATAAGTATGGTGCCGACCCTGTACGCTTCTATATGATGACGAACAGCGAACCATGGGACAACTTGAAGTTCGACCCAGAGGGTGTTGACGAGTGTCGCCGTAAGTTCTTCGGTACCTTATATAATACATATAGCTTCTTCGCACTTTATGCAAATGTTGATGGCTATGATGCTACAACATGCGAGGCTGTGAAGGCAGATGCACCAGAGATTGACCGTTGGATTATCTCTAAACTTAACTCACTCATCAAGGGTGTGACAGCAGAGTTAGAGGACTTTGACCCAACACGCGCTGGTCGACTTATCGATGCATTTGTGAATAACGACCTTAGTAACTGGTACGTTCGTCTGAATCGTAAACGTTTCTGGGGTAAGGAGATGAGTGCTGACAAGAAGAGTGCATACGACACATTGTACACCTGTTTGATGACAGTTGCTCGTCTGTTGGCTCCATTCGCTCCATTCTATGCAGACCAGCTCTATACAGACTTAGGTGGCGAATTAGAAAGCATCCACTTGGACCGTTGGTCAGTTGCTAACGAGGCAGTTATTGATACTGACCTTGAAGCACGTATGGATATGGCACAACGTATTACATCTATGGTTCTCGCCCTGCGTCGTAAGGTGAATATTAAGGTACGTCAGCCATTAGCACAGATTATGATTCCTGCTATTGATGCAACACAGAAGAAACATATCGAAGC